>DBEI01000066.1 GCA_002294445.1 Patescibacteria group bacterium UBA910 | reverse complement strand
CCGTGTCCTAGTCACGTATCAAAGTCTGCTGACTTTGTCCGCGACCCCACCTCGCGCCGTCGCGCTCCGGTCGTGAACTTGGGACCCAACCCAAGTTCACCGTTAGACGATAAGGCCCTGCTTCGCTGAAGCTTCGCAGGGCAAGCCTCAGTGAAAGAAAAATATAACATTTTTTTGAGTTTTTTCAAACTTACCGTCCAAGCCACTCTTCGGTTTGCCGAACAAGCAATTTACCTTTCTTTTCTGGTTCCGCCATTATTTCCTCCACACATCGCTCCATGCGCATGTTTTGAGAACCCTTCACCGCCACCACATCACCTACATTCAACATATTTTGAATATACTCACCTGCTTTTTCTGGAGTATCAAAATGCATAACTGATTCAGGGGATACATTTGCTTCGAGAGCACCTTCTTTGATAAAGCGCGCACGCACGCCCACACAAACAACCATATCGAAACCAACACACTCTCTCCCAATCTCTCGATGAGCTTCTGCGGAAAATCGTCCCAGTTCCAACATATCTGCAAGCACTAGAATTTTTCTTTTTACTTCTAGCTTGGTAAGTACAGAAATCAATTCCTCGATTGCCACAGGAGAAGAGTTGTATGAATCATCAATAATCATCGAACCTTTCAAACCAGGTATGAGACGCATACGACCAGGAAGCGGCACCATTTTTTCCACTAGTGAATTGATAGGAAAATGATGTTCACCAAGTGCCTCTAATATCGCTATAGTAGAAAGCACACCATTGACCACGTGCAGACCAAGCACACCTTTCATTACTATTGGAGTGTGTGATGCTGGTTTGGTAACAGAGAAAGATATTCCAGCTGGCAAACCTTGTTCATAGACAATAGAATAATCTGATGCAGAAATATCAGCTCGAGACATTGATCCATAAGACACTATCGGATATTCAGTACCTCCGATTTCTCGTGCATACTCATCATCTGCATACACAACCACTTTTGCATCAGGCTTCAGCGCGGTACGAATATATGAATACTCTTCCCGAAGCACATCAGGACGTTCAAAATGTTCAACATGTGAAGGTATTTCACCAATTGCAGTCACCACCAGTAAATCGATTGGAAGCCATGAGGCGAGACGTTGTATTTCTCCTCGCATATGTCCATCGATTTCTAAAATGACATATTTTGGATATGTTTTAGAAAAATACAACTGCTTAATAGCTGCGACAATGTTACGAAATATACCCTTTGGAGTCGATATAGGATACGGGCACCCAAGCAAGGTTAAAGGTACACCAATATCGGTCGTGAGACTTTGTTCAGCTTTTCTCACTGAATGTTTTCTCGAGAGCACTGTATACAATGTATTACGTGTCGTAGTCTTTCCTACACTTCCTATGATAGCGATAATATACGGTGTATGTTTTTTAAGCACTCGTACCGACATCGCAACCAACATTTTCTTTATAAGATCTTTAATATAAGACATACTATCTATCAGGTGGGATTTCGTAATAGTTAATCAAAAACTTTGTGATATCAAAAAATGGATCAGACAACGATTCAGAACTATACTGTACACCTCGTGGTTTGACTGTATACAAAAACACAAGGAATTTAGGATTGTACGCTGGGAAGAACCCTACAAAGGAATGCAAGAAATCATCCTCACTATAACTACCGCCAGACGCGATCTGTGCTGTACCCGTCTTTACTGCTACGCTATAATTTGGAAGCTTCAGTTTACCTCCTCGTAGATATTCGTCAACACTGCGCACCATCATACGTGTCACCTCCTCAGCTGTCTTTCTTTGGATCACTTGTTCTCCTGGCGCAAACTCAATATCTTTTGTAATACCAATTTTATATTTTATTTTTGTTGCAACGTGCGGATGTATGAGATAACCGCCATTTGCGATCGTTGAAAGTGCACGAACCGTTGATACAGGAGTAAGTGCAATACCTTGTCCAAACGACGCAGTTACATGTTCAATATCTCGTGGACTCTTAAGGTTCGTTACCAAATTTTTTGCCTCATTAGGCAGATCAACCCCTGTCTTTGTATCGAGTCCAAACTTGTACATATAATCAGAAAATACATCATTTCCAACTTTTCCCACAATAAATGCCATACCCACGTTGAGCGACTCTGAAAGAGCAGTCTGAATATTTACGACCCCGCGCTCTTTGCCGTCAAAGTTTGAGATTTTCTTGTTATTAACCACAACATACCCTTTATCATAGTAGGTTGTGTCTGCTGTAATTTTCCCAGTATCAATACCAGTTGCAACAGTAAGCGGTTTAATAATTGAACCCATTTCATATACATTTTCAACAAGTGGGTTTGAAAACACCGCCACATTTTTCTCTGCTTTTGTATTATTTAAATCAAAATCAGGCTTAAGAGCGATTGCATAAATAACTCCAGTCTTTGGATCAATAATAATACCTCCCGTATACTGTGACGAATATTTCTTGTTTACTTCAGCAAGTACATTTTCAAGATATGTCTGTACGGTAGGCTCGATAGATGTAACTACATCACCTTCATTGGTATTTGTAGCATCCTTTTCTATATTTGAAAATATTTGAGCAAAAAAGTTTACATACGCACCCTCACTTC
>DBEI01000062.1 GCA_002294445.1 Patescibacteria group bacterium UBA910 | reverse complement strand
TAGGGTGACCCTATGTAGTTTTAGTAATCTTATATTTTTTTCTTTTGAATGAGTGAGATGTTGAGTTCGAGGAGTTGTTCAGGAGAGATTTCAGCTGGTGACTGCATCATCGGATCTCTCCCCTCACCTGTTTTAGCAAACGGGATTACTTCGCGGATGTTTGGCTCGTTTTGAAGCAACATTACAAAACGATCGAGACCCCACGCAATACCTCCATGTGGAGGAGTGCCAAGTGAAAAAGCTTTCATCATATGTCCAAAGTTTTTCTCGATATTTTCAGGAAGATGTCCCATGATTTCAAAGACTTTCTTGAGTGCTTCAGGGTCATGGTTTCGGATTGATCCTCCGCCGATTTCAAAACCATTGAGTGCCACATCATACTGTGTAGTGAGAATATCTCCGATATGCTCTTTATTCATAAGCCACTCTACATGCTCTGGTTTTGGGCGAGAAAACGGATTATGTGTAAATGTCCATCCACCCTCATCAGTTTTCTCAAAGAATGGGAAATCAACCACCCAGCAGAATGCCAAAAGATTTGGGTCATTTTTATCTTCTCGGATATCAGGTTTGTCAGAGTTATATTTTTCCATCGCCTCCTTATACGTAAGTCGTGGAAACGGTATTTGTTGAATTTTCTTTTCTGGATACAAGGTCTGCACGATTTTGATCAGAAGTTTTTCATTCAACGCAATCACATCTTCTTGTTCTACAAAACTCATTTCCATATCAAGCTGAGTAAACTCTGGTTGTCGGTCTCCACGAGTATCCTCGTCCCGCATACATCGAGCAATCTGAAAATATTTTTCTACACCTGCAGTCATTAGGAGTTGTTTGTACTGCTGAGGAGACTGAGGGAGTGCATAAAACTGACCCGGATAGAGACGCGCAGGTACCACATAGTCTCGCGAACCTTCTGGAGTTGATTTAGTGAGGATTGGAGTTTCTACTTCGATAAAGCCCTCTGTGTCGAGCTCATCACGAATTAATTTGATGATTTTATGACGATTGCGGATATTTTTCTGCATTCGATCAGAACGAAGATCTACATATCGATGTGCAAGTCGAATTTCTTCATTGATTTCTCGTGTATCCCCTCCAATATCAAATGGAAGTGTCTCTGATTTATTAAGTACTTCAATACCGATAATCTCAAGCTCAATGTCACCATTTACCACACCCGCTTTTACGTTTCGTTCTGGTCGCTTATTTACGATACCAGAAATAGCGAGTACCCACTCGGTGCGCACTTCTTTTGCAGCTTCAATAGCTTCTGAGTGATTTGGGAGCACGACACCTTGGACATATCCAGATTTATCGCGAATATCCATGAAAACCATTTTTCCCTGGTCTCGACGCACCGCAACCCAACCCTTGATTAACACCGTCTCACCAATATGAGTACTTAATTCTCCTATATATGTTCGATTCATAAAAACATAGTACCACAAGTATAGAGATTTTCCATATATATTGACAGCGACACAAAAGATAGTAATGTATGCATAGACATATGCACATAGTTATCGCTCACCCAGAAAATTTCTCAAAACAATTTGAGATTGCAGAAAAACCATTTGAGGGCCAAATTCTCGAGCTCTCCTTAACAGATGATCTGAGTGCACGCAGTTTTTTTCGAGTGCACAAAGTAACCCCTCCTCCTGGTGGACTGAGTGGTGTATTTTCTTTTCAAGTAACATTAAGAGAGGTTCGCGGGAAATACATTCCTAGCGCATGGACACGGTGTACTGTTTCAGAGTACAACACATAACACCCAACCGAAATCACGGTTGGGTGATTTCGTTTACAACCAACTCTGTATTAAACGCTCAGTATCTGCAGGATTTTCTACTTTAATACATTCCACACCGGTTTTTATTGCTGGATAATCATTACCCCCAGGAAAGAGTGCGTCTCCTATAAAGACCACATCCGTATCATTGAGTCGCAAATATTTTTGAATTGCCTCTATACCGGTTGCCTTGTCTACACCGGACCCTGTCACATCTATTGAAGTACTACCTCCGATTCGGATATTAAATTCGGGAATAATTTCTTTTAATTCATGTACCATCTCCTCTCGTTTCTTATGATCAGGATCCCACATGATTTTTTTCTCCAGAGGTGCTTCTTGTCCTAAAGCAGAAAAAGTGATCTGAGAACCTCTATCTTCCAACAATTCACCGTACATTTCTTCAGGTATTTCATAATTGGTCTTTAAAAAAACTTCTGAAAATGCGTCTGTGATTTTTTGTTTTTCTTCTGGTGTAAAATCGTGGGCATATTCGAGTAACCACTCATTATTCATATATACATAGAGTCGAGAACCAGAAACAGGTAAAAGATATAGATTTTCAAAATGCACATCTGTTGTAAATCCCGAAAGAAATTGTTTTTGAAATTGTGTAAACGTACCACCTGATATGACAGCAACTTTTTTATGTAAAAGTAATTGACTTAATGTTTGTGCCATTGAAACACTTAAAGGCGACTTACTCTCTGCAAGAGTCGAATCAAGGTCAAATATACACAGTTTTTTTTCAGAAAATTTCATTATCGTATTATACAGCAAGCATATCTAATAATTTAGAGAGTTTGATCGTAGCTACACCTACACTCTGATCCGCAGCTCCATAATAAATATGAACTACACCACCTCGCACTACAATACCGCACGGAAACACAACATTAGCTACCACACCTTTATGCTCATATTCCTCCATAGGCTCAAAGAAAGGAATAGCTGTACGCGCCTTTACCAAACTTGGGTTTTCTAAATCAAGCAAAACACACCCTACTCTGTATGTTGTACTTGATGACACACCATGATAAAGCACCAACCAACCATTTTTTGTTTTTATTGCAGGCGTGGATACACCCACCTTACCACCATCCCACATACCCTTACGAGGAGAAATGATATTGATACACTCTTTTAATTGCATCTCATCAAATGACAATGAGGGAACGAAATCA
>DBEI01000039.1 GCA_002294445.1 Patescibacteria group bacterium UBA910 | reverse complement strand
TTGTGAGCACATCATCAAGGAAATCCTTTGTAACAAAAAAAGGTTTCTCATTTGTAACATTTACATGCTTGGTACGAGAGGCGTACCACGGTGAAGCAAATACACAGAGCACTTTTGTGATCTTCTTTGCGTGCGTAATAAAATATTCATGAGTAAGCCCTACTTCCACAACCGAACGTAGTGCAAGCTCCAGTTCCGCAGAGAGAATTGATTGTAATTTTTCAGGATGTGCATGTTCCGTTACAGCTAGTGGTAAGCGGATCGTATAGAGTGCCTCAGGTAGAGAACCTGACACAAAAAGAACTAAAGAGACCGCGAGGGACGCGTTGCCTATATCAAGTACCAGACACACATCTTCTGTATGTTGAGATGAACGAGAGAGCATACCTCTATACTATCACAAAATCGTATTGTACAAAATTATTCTAACACCGCTTTGATTCGTCGCACTCCCGCAGACACCGCTTCTTCTTTTGCAATTTTAAAATGTCCAAGTGTTCCTATATTTTCCACATGAGGTCCTCCACAAAATTCTTTTGAATATGCAGTATCGAGTGAGTCACCGATAAAATACACTGATACCTCTTCACCGTATTTATCACCAAAGAAATGAAGTGCCTCTGTCTTTTCAGCATCTTCTTTTTTCATAATCACTTTCTGCATTGGAAGTTTTTCTGCAATTTTTGCATTCACAATGTCTTCCACCTGTTTCTTTTCTTCATCAGTCATCTTTTGTGGATGTACGAAGTCAAAGCGGAGTCGTTCTGCGGTAATGTTTGAGCCCTTTTGTTGTACTGAAGTACCAAGCACATCTCGAAGTGCCTGATGCAAGAGATGTGTTGTAGTGTGATATTTCACTTCCATTTCACCTGTACCTGCAAGTCCTCCTTTGAATTTTTGTTCTGCACCAACACGTGAAAGCTCTTGGTGTTTTTTAAATTCTTCTTTAAATTTTTCTTCATCAACAGCAATACCCCTCTGCTTTCCAAGCTCAATAGTCATATCAATAGGAAAACCATAACTTGAAAACAATACGAATGCATCAATGTTTCCATTTGAAGCCATCTTTTCAAATTCTTTTGTCCCCTGTTCAATTGTTTTCGCAAATTTTTCTGATTCTCTTACGATCTCATCGATAATTCTTGTTTTTTGTGGCACAAGATTTTCATACACATTGCCATATGTTGCAAGAAGTGCATCTACAATTGCAGTAATTGAATCTCTTAAAAGTACTCGTGTAGTTGTATTAAAGACTGCACGACGAATAAGCCGACGAAGAATATATCCCTGATCGGTGTTAGACGGCACCACCCCATCTGCAATCATAAAAACAGCGGTGCGCATATGGTCTGAAATAATACGCTGAGATTTGAGGTTATTTGTAATCTTCCCCGCTTCTTTCATCACCTCTTCAAAAATATCAGTATCAAAAATATTATTTTTACCCTGAAGTACCGCGGTCACTCGTTCAAAACCAGAGCCAGTATCTACATTTTGAGATGAAAGCTTCCCTACCACCTTTCCATCTTTTTTAAGGTATTCCATAAACACATCATTCCAAATCTCTACAACCTCCTGTTTATCATCTGCCTTTAGATACTCTTCTTTTGTCATTCCAGACGTATGTGAACCTGTAAGGTCATAGAACATTTCAGTATCTGGTCCACACGGTCCATTGTCACCTGCGCTCCACCAATTGTTTTTTGCTGGCATAAAGTAGATACGTTCACCGGTCACTCCATGTGCATCAAAAATACTTTTCCAAATTTCTGCAGACTCAGTATCTTTTGGTGCATTTTCATTACCCTCAAAACAGGTTACATACAGTCGCTGTGGATCAAGCCCAAAACCAATTTCTTTATTAGTAAGCAATTCAAAACTCCACGCTATTGCATCTTTTTTAAAGTAGTCACCAAGTGACCAGTTCCCCATCATTTCAAAGAAGGTTGCATGGGTATTGTCTCCAATCTCATCAATATCCCCTGTACGTACGCATTTTTGAATGTTTGCAAGACGCGTACCAAGTGGATGTTTTTCACCAAGGAGATACGGCACAAGCGGCTGCATACCTGCAGTATTAAAAAGCACTGACGGATCATTTTCTGGAATGAGGGATGCTGAAGGAAGCACCGCATGTCCTCGTGCTTTAAAAAAGTTTAGAAACCGTGAGCGAATTTCACTTGATGTCATCATAATAAATGTATAATGCCATACTTACAGATAAATTCAAACCTTTTTTGACGTCGTGTCTCGGAAATAAGAGAGATTACTCTCTGTGTTTCTCTCGAAACTAGTCACAATAAAGCGCGTATCACAAACATCGTGATACGCGCTAATACGGACAACTACTCAAAAATACCCCCTTCCTTCTCTTGCCTCCATTCAAACAAGAGATATCCGACAGCACCGAGACCCAACACTGCCGCGATGCAATACATCACGAAGCCTCCAGGCATCTTACCTCCTTATAAAAACCGCCTTGAGACAAGTTACCGACAGTAGCAGGAGCCACGCAGGCAACCAAATCCAAACTGGTGCACGGGGCAACCAGTCACAGAAAAGAACAACAAGCATGTATAAACACTACAAACTTATTTCAATGTAGTCAAGAAAGCACCGAGTGCAATACAAAGCACTCCAATCACCTTCCAGAGAGTAAATCCTTCACCAAGAAAGAGCGCTGCGAATACAAGCACAAATACAATACTTAAACGATCAATTGCGGATACAGTCACTGCTGTACCGTTTTTAAGTGCGACAAAGTAAAAAAGCCACGAGAGCGCTCCTGCTACTCCAGAGAGTGCGATATAGGCCCACTCACGCCCTGTAAATGATGAAAGAGAAAAGCCTTGAAACTTTTTGAGTGCAAACGCTGTAATACCTAAAAATCCAGCCATAATAAATGAACGTACGGTTGTTGCAAGTGTTGAGTCTACGTTTTTAAGACCAAGCTTGCCAAAAATCGCCACCATTCCAGCAAACGACGCAGAGATAAGTGCATATATAATCCACATGTATTTAGTGTACTACTTTTTCTTTTTTTCTGAAACCAACTTTTCCAGAAGATTGATATCATCTTCAATTGTTTTGATACCCTTCTCAAAGAAATCAGGTTTTGTAACATTCACACCAATTGACTTAAAGATATCTTCTGGAGACATCGAACCACCCGCACTCAAAAACTCTTTTATCTTTTCAATAAATTTTGGATTTTCTTTGTATTTTGCATAAAGCGCTTTACTTGCAAGCTGTCCAAATGCGTATGAATACACGTAAAAGAAATTTCTAAAATGTGGGACTGATGCAAACTGATATCCTGAATGTTCTGGAATAATAACATCTGATCCTAAATACGCACTCAAGTGTGTACTATACAATTGAGCCATCTCTTCTTTTGATAAACTACCCTTCTCTCGAATAGTCGCGTGAAGTTCCTTTTCAAAATTAAAAAATGCAATCTGTCTGAAAATGGTCTGAGCATCATCACTGATTTTATCGTGAAGCGCCACTATCTTTTCCTCATCATTCATTTTTTCAAACGCATCATAAAACACAATCATTTCAAAAAATGTACTTGCCACCTCTGCGGTTGCAGTAGAATAACCTTCATACAAAGGATTTTGTTTTTTTGATAATTCAGAATGTATTGCATGTCCCATCTCATGTGCAAATGTGCTATGAGATTCCAGATTATCTGTATGATTAAGCATCACCATTGTTGGTTGGTTTATACCATGAGAACAGAATGCACCACCCCTCTTACCTTTTTTAGGAAACACATCTACCTGTCCCTTATATACAAGTCGATCGAGTATATCTCGAAATAAAGAATCGGTGTTTCCAAATACACGCTGTAGTTCAGCAAATGATTCTTCGAAAGAAATCTTTTTATGTACTTCCCCCACTTTTGCAGCTCGGTCTGAGTACATAAACTTGGTAAGGTTAAGCATATTCTTTTTTAGAGCGTAAAACCGAGCCGAAAGCGGAAAATGTGTAGTCACAACTTCAACAAGCTTAAGTACTGTTTTTGGATCATTTTCGTATGATTCGATGGTGGCATCATATGGATTCTTATACCCACGAAGTGTGTCATCGATTTTTTTATTTACAACAATCGCATTGATCTCCACTTCTGCCATAGAAGATATGTTTTGTACTGCTGTGTAAGTAGCCTTATCAAGCTCAGCTCTCTCTTCTTGTGTTGGGAGATCGTGAACACGCTGATATGCCTCAGCATACGGCAATTGTTTTCCCTTATATTCCACCATAAGCCCCTGAAGCAATTTTTCATTTGCATCAACCCACATACTGTAGCTTGGCTGACTCTTGAGTGACATAATCTTTTCTTCTGGAGTTGAAAGGACATGCTTACCTTTTATAAACATACGTTCAAGGAAGTAGTGATAGGGTGCAAGTTTTTTACTCACAAGAAACTTCTTCTGAAGAGTAACTGGTATTTTCGAAAGTTCCACATCAAAAAACACAACTTCATTTGAAATAGATCGGAGTTCAGCCTCAATAAGATTTAGTTTTGCACGAATGTCATTATTTTCTCCATCAAGCACCTGTCTATATGCGAGATAATAACTAACCTTACTCATTGGAGCACCGTAGAGTTTTTGGTATTGAATTAATGCCTCAGCTAGTGCTTTATCTGATTTTAAAAATGACTTATCTTTTGTATATTTTTTTGCAAAAGCAATATAGGCTTTTTTAGAAAGCTCCATATCCTTCTTCATCTGAGGATCATTAATATCTTTATAAAATACCCCAAGATTCCATTCTGTTGATAATGTGTTTTTTGTGTTTTTCATAGATAGTATGCGCCCATTATGCCAGATAGATACAGTTTTTCATACCATTGACATACGCATAAATAGAGTAGTATAATGTAGACGGAATTACGACTGTTGTTTGAAAAGGAGAAATGTGTGTTTAAGCGGATATTGAGTGTCTACAGCGAGTATAAACGTGAATTGCTCGCTGTTATTTTTTTGATTTTTTTGACGAAAGGTATCGAATTGGTTGGGCCGTTTTTACTCGGCAAAATCATCGACTCCTTGAGTCAGAAAGTCCCTCTCACGTACACAATAACCCTGGCCATGATTGGCCTAGGTCTGGCGGTGATAAGTGCATACATAGACTATGTTAGGCACAAGATCGACATGAACAAGGTGTGGTTCCCGATTCAAAGGAAACTGCGCCTACAGACCATCGATCGCTATTTTGCGTTTTCAATTGGTCAGCACAAAAACATCCACTCAGGTCTATCGCAAGAGATCATCTCTAATGGTCAAAATTCGATGCAGGTTCTTGCAAAAATGGTGGTTCAACAATATGGACCACTTGCTGTTCAAGGCTTAGTGAGTTGTATCATCCTTGTGCTCCTCTCTCCAATACTCGGAGGTATCACTATAGCGTTTATGACCCTCTATGGATTACTCCAATGGAGAATGGAAAAAATATACCACCCGATGATCAAGGAGCGCAGAGACAAGCAACTTGCATCAAGCAAACAAAGAGATGAGCTTCTTCGAGGAGTGAGTCTCATCAAATCCTTTTGCAAGGAAATACCGATGCTTAATCGGTATGACGAGCAATATCTCCAACCTTCAACTGCCAGTACAACAAGAATAAACTCATATATATCGTTTTGGGATCGGACACTCTCATTGATTATCGAACTCAATCGAGCATCGGTTCTCATTGTTGGTGTCTATCTCATTAAAACAGATGCTTACTTTAGTATTGGTAAGTTGGTCACTGGAATGTACTGGGTGAATCAGATCGGAGCTGTTATGCGGAATATATGTTTGGACTACCAAAACGTACTCACCGAAATCGCATCGGTAGAGAAGTTTTTCAATTTGATAGACAAAATACCCGCAATTACTGAGATCAACAATCCTAAAGTGCTCAACCCACTACATGGATACATCCGATTTGAAAATGTGCACTTCAGTTATCCCGCACATGAAGACGAAGAAGGTGCTAAACCAGAATCAAGTGGTGCGCCACGAGAAATACTGCGTAACATCAACATTCGTATCAATGCTGGACAGACCATAGCTATTGTTGGGAGGACGGGCTCAGGAAAATCAACACTGATGACACTGCTCTTGCGGGGATACGATCCAACTTGTGGTAGGGTTACGATCGACGGTCATGATTTGAGAGACCTCT
>DBEI01000006.1 GCA_002294445.1 Patescibacteria group bacterium UBA910 | reverse complement strand
CCCCAGTGACTACCGACCAGACAGTGACAACAAATGAGGATACATCAGTTTCTGCTACTCTTGTTGCAACTGACAGTGATATCCCTGCAAATTCACTTGTGTTTGCAACTACTACCAACCCTGCTCACGGTGTAATTTCTGCATTCGATACTTCAACAGGTGTGTTTACCTATGTACCTAATGTAGATTATTTTGGAACAGATTCATTTGGGTTTAATGTATTTGATGGTGTGGTAAATAGTAATTCTTCTCAGGTTAATATCACTGTTAGTCCAGTAAATGATGTACCAACGGTAACACTTACAGGTTCTAATTCTATAAGCATGATCACTACCAGTACACCATTTGTTGATCCAGGAGCAACTGGTTTCGATGTTGAGGATGGTGTGCTTGTGCCTGTAGTATCAGGTTCTGTAGATACTACAACTCCTGGTACATACACACTTGTATACACTGTTACTGACTCAAACAGTGCGTCTGCAAGTACTACACGTGTGGTTACTGTAAGTACAGAAGCGGAAGTAAATCCACCAGTAGTTACTCCTCCAGCTAGTATTGGGAATGGTCCAGTTAACTTTGGTTTTGTAAATGGAAGAGGGGTTGTGTTGGGTGCATCGACTGGTCCTGTTGGGGAGGTGCTCGGTAATTCAGCTGAATCATACTTGAATAGTTACATTCGATTTGGTAGTACAAAGAATAATTCAGATCAGGTGAAAAGACTGCAAGAATTTCTTAATACACACATGAATGCACAGCTTCCGGTGACTGGATTTTATGGACCTATGACATTGAGTGCAGTGAAAGCATTTCAACTTAAATACAGTGATGATATTTTGAAGCCATGGGGACTTTCTACACCAACAGGTCTCGTGTATCTTTCTACGATTCGAAAGATTAACAGTATTCAAAACCCGAATACGGTGACTGAGTTGCCTGCACTTATACCGTGGTCACAAAATACAAATATTTAGTACTATAAATAAAAAACACCTGATTGGGTGTTTTTTATCAGTATCTTTGCATGCATTTTTGTGGTTTAATATTTATATGGTAAGAAAGCTTAAAAAATGGTTTGTGCCACATAAAGAAAATGACTTTAGGCCACATCTTTTTCGTACAGCGAGTGTTGTGGGGTTGCTTACTCTTGTTATCATACTATTTTTCATTGCATCTTCCGGTCCAAGTCTTCTCCGTAAGACAAAGTTGACCGCACTTGTGTTACCTCGCGTTCTTGTGGATTATGCAAATCAAGACCGTCTCGCGTCGAATTATCCTGGTCTTACGATAAGTCCTGTGCTTCAAAAAGCTGCACAACTAAAAGCGGATGATATGGTGGCGAAAGGGTATTTCGCACATAAGAGTCCGGAAGGGCACTCTTCGTGGTATTGGTTTCAACAGGTAGGATATGATTTTGTATATGCAGGTGAAAATTTAGCTGTGAATTTCAATGAATCATCTGAAGTAAATGATGCGTGGATGAATTCACCGAGTCATAAAGCAAATATTATGAATAGTCGCTTTACTGAAATCGGTATAGCTACAGCAGAAGGTATGTATCAAGGAAAACCTACTACTTTTGTGGTGCAAATGTTTGGTACACCAGCACAGAGTAAGTCGAATATTCACAATTCTCAGATTATAAGCGGTTCTTTGCAGAAGTCGGGGAAAACAGTGGTGGATAAAAAACAGGTAACATCTGTGGCGACTTCAGCGCGTGTGCTTGGTGTACAGACAGGGGATATGAGCGAGTCGTTTATTGTGGTTGAAGACAGGACTGCTGTACCTCAGGACTCACGTACAACGATGCAATATTCTAATTGGATAGAACGGTTGCTCTTATCACCTCGGAAAGTGCTCAGTGTGTCTTATGCGATAATCGCAAGTGTGGTTCTGGTTGGCTTGGTGTGTGTATTGTGGATTGAAGTAAAAAGAAAAAAATTGTATTTAGTTGTTGTGGCACTATCTTTGTTGGCAATTATTGCAGTGTTGCTCTATGTGTATCGTGTAATACTTTTTACACCACTTATTGTCGGTTAGTCTATCGATAAATTTTTTATTTTTAGGTATACTACTCTCATTCGATGTTATGACAGACTCATAATAATATGTATTATTATGAGTCTGTCATATCGAAACAGAAAAAGATTTTCAAGATTTAATCGAAAATCATTTCTCGTTTATAAGCCTTTGTATATCTTTTATTAGTATAAAATCTTAGTACGTAATGAAAAATATTATTTTAAGTTTACTCGTTATTGTTTTGATAGGTTTTGCAGGCTACAAAGCTTTCAGTCCTAAATGGAGTGTTTCAAAAGAAGTAGAAGTGGCAACGACTACGCCTGTTGTTGCTACAGAACAAGTTGAAAAAGACGTGTTTGTAATTGACATATCAACAAGTACGATTACATGGAAAGGTGCTTTTGTTGCAGGAAAGAAATCAGAAACAGGTACTATAATGCTTAAGTCTGGTAAAGGTAAGTTTGAGAACGCAACTATTTCAACAGGTGAGTTTGTTATGGATATGACATCGATTAAAGATGCTGGAGGAAGTGCTCAGCTCGAGACACACCTTAAGTCAGATGATTTCTTTAATGTGGAGAAATTCCCAGAAGCAAAATTCGAACTTCTATCTTTTACACCAGCAAAGACTGCGGGTGAGTTTGTGGCAAAAGGTAAGCTTACGATTCGTGATGTAACCAAAGATTTTACATTTCCTGTAAAGCTTTCAGTAGAAGGTCAAAACATGCTCCGTGTTACAGGTAACATTACATTTAACCGAGCCGATTATAATGTAAAGTATGGTTCAAGCTCATTCTTTAAGGGACTTGGAGATAAAGTTATCTCAGATAAAGTGGAGTTAACATTGAACCTTGTGACAAAGCCAATCGAGATCTCACAGCCTCCCAGTAGTAGCCAACAACAACCAACCAACTAATACGCAAAATATAAAAATGGTAACTCTGGAAACTAATTACGGAAATATCACTTTTGAGTTGTACAAAAACGACGCTCCAAAGACGACAGAAAACTTTGTGACACTTGCGTCAAAAGGTTTCTACAATAACCTCACGTTCCATCGAGTCATCAAGGGCTTTATGATTCAAGGAGGTGATCCAAATGGAAATGGCACTGGTGGTCCAGGATACAAGTTTGATGATGAACTTAATCCAAATACTGCGTCATATAAAGCTGGATACAAGAAGGGTGTAGTAGCAATGGCAAATGCAGGACCAAATACAAACGGAAGCCAGTTTTTTATAATGCATAAAGATGTAGGTCTACCAAAGAATTACGTAATTTTTGGAAAAGTAATTGATGGCATGG
>DBEI01000065.1 GCA_002294445.1 Patescibacteria group bacterium UBA910 | reverse complement strand
ATTCGTTGTACCAGTAGATATGCCACTATTGCAGATGTAAATCGAGATACACCACGAGCTCCAATAGCTCCCCATATTCCGAAGTAATATACCAAAGGGAAAAGAATGGTCAGGTTTAAGATATTTGTACTGATATTAAAAAACGAAAGACCTTTTGTGTGCGCGCGAGCTTCGAGGATTGTGTAAAGAAATCCACTTATAATAGCTCCAATCAGGGTAAATGCGAGTACTTGAGAATAGATCACTGACTCGATGTATTTAGGAAAAAATAGCTTAAAAAATAGGGGTGCAAGTATGATGTATACACCAATAATAACTGAAGAACCTATGGTAAGGAGTGTTGTTTTTTTAGCCAGAGTTTCTTTGATTGCAATTGTTTTCTGTTCTGCAAATTTTGGAAAGGCGAGAGCATTTAGATTTTTTAAGATACCTTTAATCTGATCCACAGGAGCAAGTGCGATAGTGTACACAGCAAGTTGAACTGCACCTAAATAGTGAAAGACAAGTATTTTATCTAATTCAGTGGCGAGTGTACTTAATATATTGAGTACACTTAGATGTTTACCAAAACTCATCGAATCAGGGTCGATTAAGTTATTTGAGAGGAGATCATTCGTTGTTTTCTTAAAGAACCAGATATTTAATATGAGCGCAGATAGGAAGTATACACTGAGTATAATGAAGAGATTTGAAGTGAGGTATAATGTTGTAATCAGTAATCCAGTAGGGATTATTTTTTTAATACTATTCCAGTTAGAAAACTTTTTAAATAATTTTTTTCCATTAAGGAGTGCGTTGTATAAATCAAATGATTCAATAAATGGAATGAAGAAGGCGGATATGATAAAAGCAATTGCGAGTACAGTATTTCCTTGTATGTAGTAATATGTCGCTACTCCAACAGATCCAAGAGAGCCAAATAACCCCCATTTTATTTTTGTACGTACTCCGAGTGCAAGTGTACCGTCAAAGCCCCGTGCTACAGATTGAGTGACCGCTGAGTCAACACCGTTTAATGTGGTAATAAGAAGGAGACTTACAATTGAAAGTACATATTTGTATATACCATATGTCTCAGGGGAGAGAAGGTTTGTAAATGCTAACGAGAGTCCAAATCCTGTTGCGATTGTAATTATTTGAGAAAGACCAAGCCATGAACCGCCTTTTACAAGGTATATCATGTCTGTCTTAAATATGGTTTCGCTTCTTCGGAGTAAAGTGTATATCTTTGACTTTATAGCATTCATACGTTCTATCCTACCTTATGAAGACTGTTGTGACTAGCGGTCATGTATGACCTTTGTTACAATGGTATCCATATGAATATTAAAAATATATTACGTTGGAGTATCATCGGAGGACTCTTTTTGGTGCCATTTGTGCCATTTATTGTGTCTTCAAGTATGCTCTTTCCATTTATTACAGGTAAAGGGTTTGCATTTCGTATTATTATTGAAATTGTTGCGGTACTCTTTACGGTGCTTGCACTTATTGATGTTGAGTATCGTCCTAAACTTTCTCTCATCACAAAAACGGTACTTGTCTTTACAGGTATTGTCTTGATCGCAGATATTTTTGGTGAAAACCCAATGAAGAGTTTGTGGTCAAACTATGAGCGCATGGAAGGATTTGTGCTTATTGCTCACCTTGCATTGTATTACGTTGTTGCAAGTAGCGTCTTTCATACTAAGGAGTGGTGGAATAGATTTTGGAATACATCGCTCGTAGCGTCAGCACTCATTTCAGGATATGGGTTTCTTCAACTATTCGGGCTTGCAACCATCAATCAAGGTGGGGTACGTCTCGATGCAACATTTGGTAACGCCTCGTATCTTGCTATCTATATAGTTTTCCATATGTTTCTCTCTGCAGATTTCTTCCTAAAATCAAAGCAGAAGATGTGGCAATGGTTGTACGGTGTATTATTTGTGATACAAGGAATTATTCTTTACTTTACAGCAACACGAGGAGCTATACTTGGTTTTATTGGTGGAGCATTAATCACTGCCGGTATTATTGTATGGAAAGAGTGGGCACATCCTCGAGTGCGTAAGATTGCACTTGGTCTCGGTCTATCTGTGGTGTTACTTACAGTATTGTTTGTAGGAATACGAAATACAGCGTTTGTACAAAAGAGTCCAGTTTTGTCTCGATTTGCAACACTGTCGCTTTCTGAAGTGAAAACTCAAGGACGTTATTTTGTGTGGCCAATGGCAATTGAAGGATTCAAGGAAAAACCATTGCTTGGTTGGGGACAGGAGAATTTCAATTATGTATTTAATAAGAATTACAACCCATTGATGTATGCGCAAGAGCAGTGGTTTGATCGTACACACAATGTGGTTCTTGATTGGTTGATTGCAGGAGGTGTTCTTGGTTTGCTTGCATACCTTTCTCTCTACGCGTCATTGCTTTATTTTATGTGGAAGAAATCAGATTTTTCTCTTGAGGAAAAAGCTGTATTCACTGGATTTCTAGCTGCATACTTCTTCCATAATTTCTTCGTGTTCGATAACTTGATTAGTTATATTATCTTCTTCTCTCTCTTGGCGTATGTGCATGGGCGTACAGTACACCAGGGTTTGTGGGAACGACTTACAACACGTGAAGTGTCAAAAGATACATTTACATATGTTGTACTTCCAATAGCTCTCGTCGGGCTTGTTGGTATTGTGTATTTTGTAAATATTCCTGCTATCACTACTTCAAAAAATATTATACGTGCTATCAGTCCTCAAGAGGGTGGTCCAAGTAAAAATCTTGAATTCTTCAAAAAAGCTTTTGCATCAGACTCATTTGGATCAAGTGAAGCACTTGAACAACTTGTTCCAGCTACAGCACAGGTGTTGCAGTCTCAGGTAGACAATACAATTAAGCAAGATTTCTATGCACTTACAACACAAGAGATAGAAAAAAAACTGAAACAAACACCACGCGATGCACGATACTTACTCTTTGCAGGTTCATTCTATAATAGAAATGGGCAGTATGATCAGGCTATTGTGTATCTTACTAAAGCGGTTGAGTATTCACCAAAGAAACCAACAATGTATTTTGAACTTGGAACAAGTTACCTTGGCAAACGAGATTATCAAAAAGCATTTGAAATATTTGAGAAAGGATATAACCTTGAGCCACGATTTCAGGATGCGGATGTGGTGTACACAATCGGTGCAATGTATGCAGGAAAGGTGGATATAGCAAAGAAGATGCTCGTGTCTCTTGGTCCAAAGGCAATATCTGATGACAGAATTGCACGAACATTTTTGGATTTAAAAGATTATGATACAGTGATCCGTATCATCAATACTCGCATTCAAAATGATCCAACAAATCCTCAGCACAAATTGACTCTTGCGGGTGTGTATGCGGCGATAGGTCAGAAGCAACAAGCAATTGTAATTATCCAAGATCTTATAAAAAATTATCCAGACTTTAAGACTCAAGGAGAATCATACATTAAAGAATTATCTCGATAAATAGTTGATGTGATTTAAAAAAATAAAAATACTCGCGAGAGTATTTTTATTTTATAAAAAAATTTGTAAATAATTTTTTTATAAAAGTTATCCACAATTTTTTTAAAAAAAATATTGTAATGAAGTGCATATCATATGATAATTATTTCAGGTCGGAATGATAAAAATTGTAAAAAATATTTATCACGAACTTTTAAAAATTAATTTATTTTTTATCAACTGGAAACAGAAGATAATAAACAAATAACATGCCAGCAAAAAAGAAAAAAGTAGCTAAAAAAGCTACAAAGAAAGCACCAGCTAAGAAAAAGAAAGTAGCTAAGCGAAAATAATCTTTTTCTAAGACAAAAAACCGCATCCAATATGGGTGCGGTTTTTTGTTTTTTATGCTAATATTGTCCAGTATAATAACGCATATATGAATTTCCTCAAGAAGATATTTTCAAGCCAAAACGATAGAGAAATCGCTAAACTTACACCTCTAGTTGAGCGTATTAATGCGTTTGAACCAACGCTATCTGCTTTATCTGATGAAGAGTTGAAAAACAAAACATCAGAATTTAAAGATAGATTATCAAAAGGTGAGCATATCGACACTATCACTCCTGAAGCTTTTGCTGCAGTACGAGAAGCTTCAAAACGTACTCTCGGACAAAGACATTTTGATGTACAACTCATTGGAGGATTGATATTGCAACAGGGAGGTATTCCAGAAATGCGAACAGGTGAAGGAAAGACACTCGTTGCAACCCTGCCTACATACACACAAGCACTTGTCGGTAAGGGTGTGCATGTGGTGACTGTAAATGACTATCTATCACGTCGTGACGCAAGTTGGATGGGGCAGATCTACGACGCACTCGGTTTATCAGTTGGTGTTATTAACCATGATGAATCTTTTTTATACGATCCACGTCATACAGAGAAAGATAAAGAGAGAGATGCAACAGGTTCATTTAAAGTAGTAAATGAATTTTTGCGACCATGTAGTCGACGCGAAGCATACGCTGCTGATATTACCTATGGTACTAATAATGAATTTGGTTTTGATTTTTTGAGAGATAATATTGAATACGACACAGAAAGACTTCGACAGAGAGGACATCATTTTGCTATTGTTGATGAAGTGGATTCTATATTGATTGACGAGGCGCGTACACCTCTTATCATCTCAGCACCGTCTGCTGATTCTGATGAAATGTATACCACGTTCGCACGTATCGCATCACAACTTTCTCCAGAAGTTGATTACACTGTCGATGAAAAATATAAATCTATTTCGCTTACAGATGCAGGTATTACACATGCGGAAAAACTTCTTGGTATAGAAAATATGTATACCGAAAAAGGCATCAAATATGTGCACCATCTTGAGACAGCGGTGAAAGCGCGTGCGCTTTTCATTCGTGACAAAGAGTATGTGGTTAAGGATGATGAGGTGATTATTGTTGATGAATTTACCGGTCGTCTACAGCCAGGTCGTCGATGGTCCGAAGGTCTTCATCAGGCTATTGAAGCAAAAGAAAGAGTCTCTATACAAAAAGAATCAAAGACCTTTGCGTCTGTTACGTTTCAAAATTACTTTAGATTGTATACCAAGTTATCTGGTATGACTGGTACAGCACGTACTTCCGCTGAGGAGTTTTTCAAAGTATATGGTTTACACGTGGTCACTGTGCCGACCAATAAACCTGTGGCTCGTATAGATAAAAATGATCTTATCTTTAAGACAGAAACAGGGAAGTTTAAAGCTGTGGCTCGAGAGGTAAAAGAGCGATGGAAAAAAGGTCAGCCTGTGCTTGTGGGTACGGTATCTATTGAAAGAAATGAATTGCTATCTGAGTATCTTAAAGCAGAAGGTGTCCCGCATGAAGTACTTAATGCAAAAAACCATACTCGTGAAGGAGAGATTATTGCACAGGCAGGTAAGAAAGGTGCGGTAACTATAGCAACAAACCTTGCGGGACGTGGTGTGGATGTGAAGCTGGGAGGTAATCCTGCAACTATTGAACAATCTGATGAAGTAAAAGCTCTTGGTGGTTTGTTTGTGCTTGGTACAGAACGTCATGATGCGCGACGTATCGATAACCAGCTCCGAGGTAGATCTGGTAGACAAGGTGACCCAGGGGAAACACAATTTTTTGTGTCACTGGAAGATACGCTCATGCGGGTATTTGGTGGAGATCGTTTGAAAGCGATGATGACTAAACTTGGTGTTCCAGATGATGAACCGATTGAAAATGGTTTTATTACGCGTTCTATTGAGCAAGCTCAAGAAAAAATAGAAGGTTTTAACTTTGATGCACGTAAACATGTACTTGAGTTTGATGATGTGCTCAATTATCAGCGAAAGATTTTTTATCAAAAGCGAAATACGTTGCTTACGGGGGATTTGTCTGCTGTAAAAGAATATACTGAGCAAGTTATAGCAACGCTTGCTGATACAGAGAAAAAACCGATTGAAGATTTGTTGCAGAAAGGAGGGGATGCTGTATTTGGTACCTTAAGACAAGTTATTCTTCAGACAATGGATATGTATTGGGTGGAGCATTTGGAAGTTATGGATTATATGCGTAGTAGTGTAAATCTTCGTGCGTACGGACAACGCGATCCTTTGACTGAATACAAACGAGAGGGTTTGCGGTTGTTTAAAGATATGGAACGATCAATCGAAGATCAGATCTGTCGCCTTATTCCACAAATACAGACAAATGTAGTATTTGCGCAGAGTCCTACCCCAGAGCTCCGTGAAGTGCGAGAGGGTGCAGAAGCGCTTACTGGAGATAGGCAAGTGAGTGTAGATCAATCACATACATCAGAGGTTGGTAGAAATGATCCGTGTCCATGTGGAGCAATCAATCCAGAAACTGGTGAGGTGTACAAATATAAAAAATGCGGAATGATACATGCGCCGTATCATAAAGGGTAATGTATAAAAGTCATATATATTATGATAACAACGATCATACAGCTTCTCGAGCATCTCGTGCTACCTCTTGGTGGTGTGGGTGTTTTTGCAGCTGAAGTGATTGAAGAAGTGATTGTACCTATACCTTCTGCTGTGATACTGCTTGGTTCTGGCTTCTTGTTTCTGAAAGGTTCATTTTCTCTCACGTTTTTAACCACACTATTATTTACCGTAGTTATACCAGCAGCTCTCGGACTGACTCTTGGATCCCTTGTGATATATTGGCTTGCATATAAAGGAGGTAAACCATTTCTTGACCGATATGGTAAATGGCTTGGAGTAGGGTGGAAAGATGTAGAATCTATAACTCAAAAATTTCAATCAGGTACATTCGATGAATGGACTATGGTACTTGCTCGAGTTTTCCCAGTCATTCCAAGTGTACTCATTGCTGTTTTTTGTGGTGTGACACGTATGCCATACAAAAAATATATTGCACTTACGTTTGTAGGAGCTTTCTTTAAGGCATTATTGTTGGGGCTGATAGGGTGGCAGGTAGGAGAGTTGTATATTCGATATGCGGATATAATAGGACATATAGAAAACGCAACATTAGGATTGATATTGATCGGCTTTTTGAGCTTTGTTGTTCATAGAAAATTAAAACGAAAGGTGCTATAATAGACGTATGAAAAAACAGATTGCCATTATTATCGGAGTGCTTGCGGTAGTCCTTGTCGGGGCGTTTTTCGCTCGGAAAGATACTAAACCAAGCATATATGATTCATTTGCAACATGTCTCAAAGACTCAAAAACAACATTCTTTGGTGCTTTCTGGTGTCCACATTGTCGTGAACAAAAAGAACTATTTGGATCTGCAGTAAAATTTATCCCATATGTTGAGTGTTCAACTCCTGATGGTAAAGGGCAGCTTGCTGTGTGTCAGGAAAAGAAAATAGATACATATCCGACATGGGAGTTTGCAAATGGTGAACGCGTTGTAGGTACAATGTCACTTGCAGATCTTTCAGCCAAGACAGGATGTGCTCTTCCTGAAACTCAAAAATAAATTATATGACAACAGAACTCGCAACACCTATTATCGCAGGAACAACAGTGGCATCACATGTTGTTTTTGTTTTGTTCCTGTTTCTGTATGCAACCAATGCAACTATCAAGAAGGGGACACAACAGATTGTTAATACTTATATCGATGAGATAATTTTCATCTTTGCTTTTGTTGCGCTCGCGGGAAGTTTGATATATTCAAACATTGTTGGCTTCCCACCGTGTGATCTATGTTGGGTACAGAGAATATTTATCTACCCACAAGTTTTAATCGCATCTGTTTCAATGTGGAGAAAAGAAAAGTTGGCGGTGTACTATGCACTCCCACTATCGTTGATTGGAGGTGCTGTTGCATTGTATCACTCATATGTCTTATGGGGCGGAGGTTCCTTGCTTCCATGCACTGCTGTTGGGGGAGAGTGCTCTAAGGTGTATGTGATGGAGTACGGTTACATCACTATACCGGTTATGGCTCTGACAACATTTATATATCTACTCACGGTAAGTTACATTTACAAGAAATCATAATTCAGATAAAATCACCCAGATCACAGATCTGGGTGATTTTTGTTTATACAAAAATAGTGCACTGTTGGGTGTAAGGGGAGGTGAGTTGTATATGAGTCTTTTTGTGTAATACATCATATAATATAAAAACATATAAAAAGAATATAAACATAACATAGAGATATGAATAAAAAAGAAATAACAATCGTTACGCATAGTGGTCAATTTCATACAGATGATGTGTTTGCAGTCGCTACACTTCAGTTAATGTTAGAAGAAAAGGGATACTCAGTTGTTGTAGTAAGAACACGTGATGAGCGTATCGTTAGTAATGCAGATTATGTAGTTGATGTGGGAGAAATATATGATCCTATACAAAAGAGATTCGATCATCATCAACAGATGGGTGCGGGCGTGAGGGAAGATGGTATCCCGTATGCTTCATTTGGTTTGGTGTGGAAGGAATATGGAGAAAGTATATGTGAGGACAAAGAGATAGCATCACTGATTGAACAAAGGCTGGTTAAACCTATTGATGCCATGGATAACGGTATAAACTTCATGAAGTCAGATAGGGAGGGGTTATTTATGTATGACTTAAAAGATATAACGTTTGTATATAAAAATACATGGAAAGAAGACGACGGTGTTCTTGATCAGAATTTTAAATATTTGACAGGCTTTGCTCAGTCATTAATCAAACGAGAAATTTCTGTTCTCAAGGACATGCGAGAGAGTGATAGAGAGGTTTCTGAAATAATAGCTCAACAACAATATAAAACATTACTAATCATTGATAAACCATATCAATATGAGCAAGTAGTGTCTAGTAAACCTTATATACTTTTAGTTGTTCATCCGAAGAGACAAGATGGTACCTGGGCAGTTGAGACTGCGAGAGATAATATTCGATCTTATCAATCAAGAATTGATTTGCCGGAGGAGTGGGCGGGGAAAAGAGACGCTGAGTTAGCTGAAATCACTGGAGTGAAAGATGCAGTCTTTTGTCATAGAGGAAGATTTATTGCGGTTGCTAAAAGTAAGGAAGGGGTAATTAAATTAGCACACCTTGCACTTGAAAAAGCAGGTAAATCCATTGATCAGCAAACTTCCTGATTACCTGTTATTTAGGCTTGTTCACATTGTGTTTTGATGTGATTTCCTGTACTCTGTGGGTATGTTTATTGATGAAATAACTCTTAATATTAAAGCGGGTGATGGGGGTGATGGTATCGTGGCATGGAGACATGAAAAGGGTATTGATCATGCGGGGCCTGGCGGTGGTGATGGAGGAAACGGTGGAGACGTGTTTGTTCGAGGTACTCGAGATATCTCTGGGTTAAGTAAATACACGTTTGAAAAAGATTTTGCTGCAGAAAACGGTGTTGCTGGGGCAAATAAGGGAATGAAAGGCGCAAACGGAAATGATCTAATTTTGGATGTACCTATTGGTTCAGTGTTGCATAACAATACAACAGGAGAAGAATTTGATGTATTGTCAGAAGAACCCATTTTAATACTAAAAGGGGGTAGAGGAGGTTTTGGGAATGAACATTTTAAAGGGTCTCGTAATATCACTCCAAAAGAATCTACACCTGGAAAACCAGGAGAACAGGCAGAATTTTTTATAGAACTTAAACTTGTTGTCGACTTAGGTCTCATTGGTTTACCAAATGCAGGTAAGTCGAGTCTGCTGAACGTACTAACTAATGCAAAAGCCAAAGTGGGAAATTACCAATTTACTACACTGTCTCCTAATCTTGGCGATCTTTTTGGTGTGATCATAGCTGATATTCCAGGGCTGATTGAGGGAGCATCAGAAGGAAAGGGGCTCGGATTCAAATTCCTTCGTCATGTATCTCGAACGAGGGTTCTTTTGCACTGTATCTCAGCAGATACGGAGGATTGTCTTTCAACATATACACTTGTTCGAAAAGAGCTCGATTCTTATTCGCATGAACTCTCATTGAAAGATGAGTATGTTCTACTTACAAAAACAGATATGATATCTCCTGAGGAAATCGCTCAAAAAAAGGCTATTTTTGAGAAAATGGGTAAAAAAGTCTTGGCGGTATCGATCATTGACGATGCTTCCGTGAAGGATTTGTCTGATTTTTTGGTAAAAAACTTGAGAAATGTATAATAATAGCCATATTTTAACATACAACAATTAAAACAATGTCTTCATATAAAGCCACTATAGGACTTGAAATACACGCAGAAATAAAGACAAAATCAAAAATGTTTTGTGCGTGTAAGAATGATCCTGAATTGAGCACACCAAATGTTCATGTGTGTCCTATTTGTATGGGGCATCCAGGCACATTGCCGGTTGTAAACATGGAGGCGGTAAGGAAAGTCTTGTCTGTAGGGGTCGCTGTAGGGGCAAAAATAGCCGATTTTACTGAGTTTGACCGAAAAAACTACTTTTACCCAGATATACCAAAAGGTTATCAAATAAGTCAGTATAAGTACCCGTTGGTATCAGGGGGCATGCTTGCAGGTGTAGGACTGACTCGTATCCATCTAGAAGAGGATACTGCTCGCTCAGGACACGACAAAGAAGGGAAGAGTCTTGTCGATTTTAATCGTGCAGGAGTACCTCTTATGGAACTCGTTACAGAACCTGTAATTCATAGTGCAGAACAGGCTATGAATTTTAGCCGAGATCTACAAATAATGTTGCAATATATGGATATCTCGGATGCAAATATGGAGAAAGGACAGATGAGAGTTGAGGTAAATATATCTATATCTAAAGATGAACATTTTGGTACAAAAGTTGAAGTAAAAAACATAAACTCATTCAAGGCTGCTGGGAGAGCGATTGAATACGAAATAAAGAGGCAGTCTGCATTACTTGATGCAGGGGAAAAAGTGAAACAGGAGACTCGAGGTTGGGATGAGAATAAACAAATAACATTTTCTCAACGATCAAAAGAAAATTCCGATGATTATCGATATTTTCCTGACCCAGATATCCCTAAATTTAAATTAAGTGAGATTCCTGGCTTATCTATTGAGGAAATCAAAGCAACTATCCCTGAAATACCAAGTCAAAAGAGAGAGCGATATGTACAAATATACGGCTTAAAAGCTGAGGATATTGAAAATTACGTTTTTAGCCCTAAAATAGGTGATTTTTTTGAGGAATCAGTTGGTTTTTTAGGTGATTCTGATAAAGAAGCTATAAAAATACTCTCAAACTATATCTCATCTGATATTACAGGTATTGTAAAGGCTTCAAATTTGCCTTTTCCTGAAGCATTTGGTGCTTTAAACAGTAAAAATATTGCAAAAGTGGTAAAAATGATCAGAGAGGGTCATATATCGTCTCGCGGAGCAAAAGAAATTATTAAAATTATGTATGAAAAAGGTGGAGACCCTGAAGATATTGCTGAAAAAGAAGGATTAATTCAAAAAAGTGATCCTGAAGAACTAAAAAAGATAATTAAAGAGATCATAGTTGCAAATCCATCTGTCGTAACTTCATATAAGTCTGGAAACGAGGCCGTATTTCAGTTTTTTGTAGGTCAAACTATGAAAGCTACTAAAGGAGCAGGGAATCCAGAAGTGATAAAACAATTAATTACAGAGTTATTGATGCTCGATTAGTCTTTGAGGTGTGTAGAGTATATAAAAACACCTAGTCTTCTAGGTGTTTAACAATCAATTTTCGTACTTGAGCTTTGGTGCTCTTTCTCAGACCTGCATTGGTCTCTATTTCGTGTATAACACGCTCTAGATCTTCTATTTTATAGACCCTGTAATTGTTCATAGGGTGACGATGAGCTTTGAGTTTACCGTTTTTATCCCAATTACGAAGTGTTAGAGGAGAGACACTCAATATTTTTGAAGCTTGCTTTATTGTAATGTATAGCTTTGCCATATGTTTATAGCCATTAAACCTTGATAAACCATTATATTATATATAGTAACATTTAGTAATGTTTATATATGTTAATTAATGTAATTTTAATAAATATAAAGGACATTCGTATGTATAGCTGGCTGAATTTATTGATGTAATGTATTTCTAAAATAATTATCCTTTATATATCTACACACTACATTATACACCCTTTTTAGTGTTTATATATAATTATTGTGAATAGATATCCTGTTTTGTATAAAATTTCGATCATATCAATCGATTTTTGACGTATTTTGTCTCTGAAATGAGGTGTCGTAGTAATGATTATGAGTGTGTTTATACCAACCTCTTGGATCATTTTTTAATACATTTATTGAAAGACTTTACCCATCTTTTCTTTGTAAAATAATTTTACAATTTATTTTGTATAGCACTTGAAGTGCTTTGGCGACCAGGTTTTTTGTATCGTATCAAGTCATGTTTTATGTATGTTTTGGTTAAAAATATAGATATATAGACCCAATCTCGTATAGCCGATATGTTTTTATTTATCCACATATTTTGACTATCTCGGAATCGACATTCGATATATAATTTTATCAATGAGTTCCGATTTATATTTTAATAATATAAAGTACATCTCAGCGAAAAGCGCTGCATCTATTTCTGGCTACACATCTGACTACGTTGGCCAACTCTGTCGAGGAAATAAACTGGTATGTCAAAGAGTAGGAAAGTCTTGGTATGTTTCTGAGAAATCACTTACTGACTATATTGCATCTGTTGCTGAACAAGCAAAGATTGCACGAGAAGCTCAGTCTGCTTCTTTGAAAGCAGATCAGGTAAAGAGTGTAAAAACAGAAGCACCAAAAAATCAAGTTGTTAAACCAGTTGAAGTTAAGAAACCAGTTGAGCAGACAACACCTTCATTCCAAGATTGGACAAAAAATACATCACCAATCGTTTCAGTTGTATCTGTTGGTGAACATAAAGCGTATACATTCTCTATAAATACAAGTGTTCTAAAGAAAGCCCTTGTTACAACATTTGTATTTATATTTGGTTTTGGTTTTGCAGGTGCAACTACATATTTTAGACCTTATATCACAAAAACAGTTGCACAGTCTTATGGTGCAGTTTCAGATATTAATGATTATTATGCTCACAAACTTACTGCTCTATATATAGAGACAGGTGATGCGCTCCTAAATCTCCCTGTAAAAAAAGTATCTCGTAATACAGTAGCGTTAGTCTCAGCAACCAAGCAGTCATTTGTCGATGTGCTTGGTGTTTCTGTATATGAAGAAGTAAATAGTTGGTTTAGTCGAACTGCTGGTGCTGTGGCAAGTCTCTTCTCTGGCAAACAAGGTGTTGTAGTGATCAATCCTACTACTACACCTTCAGCAGGAAAAGTGACTGTTGCTTCATCAACAAATCCTCGTCTTGCACAAAATAATATTTCTACAACTATTGTAAAGAACAATATAATTGAAAGAGTCGTAGAAAAAGTTTCTGTTTCAAGTGTGGGTGTTTCTAATCTAGAAAAAGATTTAGCCGATCTTAAGGTTTCTGTAAATAATCGTTTCGCCGGACTTTCTACTGGTACAGGAGGATCAGTAACAAACATCTATCAACAGATCGCCAACTCTCAGCGTATCGATCAACTCACAAACACATCTCTTACTAATCCAACTATTGTAGGAGGAACTATATCAGGTATCACATTCCAATCTGGTGACATTAATTTCTCAAGCGGATTCTCTGGAGGTACTACTACACTTACAAATCTCATTGTTTCAAATACATCAACCTCCACATTTGCAGGAGGTATTGCGCTTTCAAGTGGTTGTGTATCTATAAATGGTGTATGTATTACTGGTGGTGTAGGAGGTGGTGGTGGAAGTGGAGATGTGGGTGCGGGCACAACAGGACAGGTTCCATATTATGCAGGTAATGGTACTACTGTGACCGCAACATCAAGTCTCTTTGTTGCAGGTAGTGGTAATGTAGGTGTGGGAACAACTTCTCCATACACTAAATTTGGTGTAGCGGGAACAGTGGTAGCGGATGCAGTTATTGCAACATCAACCGCAACATCAACATTTACAGGTGGCATTCAGACAAACCTCTTGAGTGTTGTATCAACCACAGCAACTTCAACGTTTGGTAATGGTATCAATATTGCAAATGGATGCTTCTCTATAAATGGAGTATGTATTTCTGCATCTGCAGCAACAGGCGCATCAACCACTCTGCTTGCTGATTCAAATACATTCTCTGGTGTAAATCGATTTGGCTTTGCGTCAACAACATACGGATCATTCACTACCGCTTCAACAACCAACCTCACTGTTGGTGGTTCAACGTTTACATCACTTCTTGGTTCAGGACTTTCTAGTGTAGGTGGGGTACTTTCACTTAATACAGCAGGAGATTGGACAGGAACATTTGATGGTCAAGAGGGCTCATACTATTTGAATGCATCAAATCTTACAAACTTTGGTACACCATTCTACTCATTCTTCTCAGCAACAACTACTTCAGCACTCATAGAAGGTTCAAACCTTTACTACACAGATGCACGAGCACGACAAGCACTCTCATCATCTGCAATAGGACTCGCATACAACAACACAACAGGAGTATTTTCTCTCTCAGCGGGATACACTATTCCACTTTCTGCATCAACAACAAATTGGAATGGATTTTATGACACTCCTTCAACTCGTATCACTGCAGGAACAGATCTTGCATGGTCAGGAAATACACTTAACTTTACTGGTGTATATGAGTCACCACTTTCATTTACATACCCACTTACACGATCAGGTAACGCTATCTCAACTGCATTTAGTACAACTACAAACAATACCTTCTCTGGCACAAACAC
>DBEI01000001.1 GCA_002294445.1 Patescibacteria group bacterium UBA910 | reverse complement strand
TTTGAAAGTGTTCCTTGTGGACCTTTCACAGAGAAAAGACCCGAAGTAAATGTTACTTCTGTTCCCTTTGGTATTGCAATGATTTTTTTTCCTATACGTGACATGGTAGTTTTATTATTGATTACCAAAGTGTACACAATGCTTCTCCTCCGACCTTTTCTTTTCGAGCAGATTCATCTGACATCACTCCTTTTGGAGTTGAAATAACCATGATACCATACCCATTTTTTACCGGTCGGATATCTGCTGCTTTGATGTATACTCGTTTTGAACTCTTTGATACACGTTGTACACCTCGAATCTTTGGCGAACCATCCGCTTCATATGCGAGAGTTACTTCAATGTATTTAATAACTTTCTTTCCTTTTTTTGTAGCACTCTTGATAAATCCTGCTTTTGCAAGCACATCAAGAATAGCCATTTTAAGTTTAGAGTACGACAAGACCACAGTTTCCTTTCGGACCTGTCCGGCATTGTGTATCTGATTAATCATTGCTGCGATTGGATCTGTCATATTATTTCGTTGGGAGTATTAGTGACTCAAAGAGAGTCTCTAACTTACCACGATGATTTTTTAATTCCAGGGAGTTTCCCTTCGTTGGCAAGCTCGCGGAAGCAGATACGGCAGAGATCGAAATCTCTCATATATCCATGCTTTCGACCACATCGAAAACATCGATTTACTTTCTTTGTAGTAAATTTAGCCTTCTTTAATGATCGTGCGATTACTGATGTTTTTGCCATTGTTATTAATTTATACGAGCCTCATCCTAACAGGAAGTGTAGCTCAAGTCAAACTTATTTTCTTTTAATTGCCTTAACCTTTGGATAACCCTCATCCTTCTTAAACGGGAAACCAAGATGAGTTAAGAATGCTTTTGTTTCAAATGGGTTTGAGATATTTGTACCTACAGTTACTGCAAGTCCAAACACATCCTTAAGTTCTTCATCTGCTGATTCAGGGAAAATAGTATTTTCCTTGATACCGAGCGTATAGTTACCCATTTCATCAATACCTTTTGCTGAAATACCTCGGAAGTCTTTTGTTCGAGGAAGAGCGATGTTCAAAAGTCGCTCAAGGAAATCGTACATTCGTTTTCCACGAAGTGTGATCTGAATACCTACTGTATCACCTTGTCGTACTTTAAAAGCTGCAACTGACTGTTTTGCACCTTTCTTTACTGGTTTTTGACCAGTAATTTCTGCGAGTCGATTATATGTGTGCTCTATTTTCTTTTTATCTTTAAAAGATCCTACTCCAGCAGAAACAACCACCTTTGTAATTTTAGGTGCTTGCATAGCATTTTTATACCCAAACTCTCCTTTGAGAGCTCCGTATGCCTTTTCTACTTTATCTTTAATGTGTTCCATGATTGTATTCTAAATTTTTATAGAGTTGTATTGCTCTTTTTTGCAACACGAACTTTTTTACCGTCGACAACCTTTTTTCCAACTCGAGTACCTTTACCTGTCTTTGGATCTACAAGGAGTACATTTGAAGCTTGAATGGGAAGATTTTTTTCTACAACCTGTCCTTTTTCACCACCTCGTCGTGCTCGAACATGTACTTTTACAAGGTTGATTCCTGTTACAAGCACCTTTCCTTCACGAGGAAGTACGCGAGCAATCGTACCTGTCTTGCCTTTGTCTTTTCCGGTAATCACTATTACTTTGTCGTCTTTTTTTAATTTCATGGAATTTATACTACTTCTGGAGCAAGTGAAATAATTTTCTGATATCCTGCATCACCGATTTCTCGAGGGATCGGACCGAATACACGACCTGCTACTGGTTCTTTTTTCTCTTTTGAAACGATCACCACTGCATTTTCATCAAAACGGATATATGATCCATCTTTTCGTCGGAATGGAGCTTTCTGACGCACCACCACTGCATACAACACATCTTTTTTCTTTGCACCTTTTCGAGGTTCTGCTTTCTGTACAGAAAGCACCACCATCTCGCCCAATCGTGCGTATCGCTTTTTTGAACTACCAAGCACTTTGAAAATTCGCCCGATCTTTGCTCCGGTGTTATCTGCGATTTTTACAATTGATTGAGGCTGAATCATATAATTTTATTTAGTTACAATAACGAAATACTTATCTTTTGAAATTGGTCGAGTTTCTTTGATCTCTACCTTATCTCCTACTTTATGAGCATTTCCTGCGTCATGCGCTTTGAAACGCTTACTGATCTGCATGAATTTACCATATTTTGGATGCTTCACAAATCGGTTTACCAATACTACAGCAGTATCTTTCATTTTGTCAGACACTACAACACCGGTCAGGATTCGTCCCAATGTTTTCACTTCTTTCTGAGGCTGTGCTTTTTTTGTTGCCATAGTATTATTTTGCATTAATTGCAGTTAGGATTCGTGCAATATCTTTTCGAATTGTATATCCTTCTTTCACATTCTTTACCTTGCTTCCCGCTACAGAGAAACGGAAGTTTCGAAGTGCCACTCGTTTTTCACCGAGGAGAGCTTTCAATTCTTTTTCTGTTTTGTTTTTAAAATCTTTCATAGGTCTTTTATTATCGAGCAACTACTTTAGACTTGATTGGAAGTTTTGTTCCAGCCTTTCGAAGTGCTTCTTTTGCTACAGCTTCGGTCACACCATCGATCTCGAAAATGATTCGTCCTGGAAGTACCGGTGCTACATATGCAAACAAATCTCCTTTTCCTTTACCAAGTTTTACTTCGGCTGGTTTTCGAGTGATCGGCATATCAGGGAAAATTCGAATCCACACTTTTCCTGTTTTACCCATTGCTCGTGAAAGCACTTTTCGAGCAGCTTCAATCTGGTTTGATCGAATACGCGCATCTGTAGTTGCTTTAAGTCCAAATGAACCAAACGCAAGTGTTGCGCCACGTGTCGCTGTACCAATGCGAGACGTATTTCGTCTCATGGTATGCCATTTTCGGTATTTTACTTTTTTAGGTAGCAACATATACGTTTAGTTATTTAGAGAAGACATCTCCCTTGTAAATCCACACTTTGATACCAATCGCTCCGTATGGAAGACGTGCAGGATATGCTGCGTAGTCTACATCGGCTCGAAGTGTCTGAAGTGGAATTCGACCTTTTTTCATTTTTTCTTGTCGTGCCATTGATGCACCTCCAAGTCGTCCTGAAAGTTCAATTTTTACTCCAAGCACGTCTCGGTTAGCCATTACCTTTTCGATAATCTGCTTCCCTACTCGTCGGAATGGCATTCGCTTCTCCAAACCTTCAGCGATCATATGTGCAACAATAGTTGCATTTGTTTCTGGAGATTTTACTTCTTTGATATCAATCTTTACTTCACCACCTGATGTAAGGTTTTTCTTTGCGATAAACGCAAGTACTTCGTCTCGAAGTTTTGTGGCACCTTCTCCAGATCGACCAATAATCATACCAGGTCGAGAAGTTTCGATAATCACTCGAAGCGCCTTTTCACTTCGCTCCATTTGAATATCAGCAACATACTGACCTCGCATCTTCTTTTCGAGGAATTCACGAATCAATACATCACTCTTGAGAAATTCTTTGTATTTACCTTTAACACCAAACCAGCGAGATTTCCAATCTCTGATGATGCCAAGTCTGTGTGAATATGGGTGTACTGTGTGTGACATAGTATTATTCGTTTGTTTTTACAGTTTTTGCTTTAGTTGTTTTTTTCTTTGGAGCAGGAGCTTCTTCTGCTTTTTCTACTGCAACCTTTACTTTCTTTGCTTTCACCTCTCCTTCTGCAAGAGTAAGAGAAATCATACTTGTTCGCTTTCGAATCGGGTGAGCTGATCCTCGAGCAGCTGGCATTCGTCGGTAAAGAGTTTTACCTCCATTTACTTCAATAGTTTTTACTATCAAGTTTTCTGTAGAAAGTGACTGTGCCTTTGCATTTGCGAGAGCTGATTCGATAAGTTTTCGAATTGGAGCAGATGCTCGTTTCTCAGTAAACTGCATTGAAAGAATAGCATCAGCTACTTTTTTACCACGTACAAGGTCAGCCACTACACGAACTTTTCGTGGAGACTGTCGAAGATTTGAAAGTGTAGCAGATGCTGTTGCCATAGTGTTAAATTATTTTTTCTTAGTATCAGTTGTCTTAGCAGCTTTTGCAGCAGCGATTTCAGACTCTTTCTTTTTAATTTCGAGCTCTTTCTGCATTTTACCTCCGTGTTTAAGGAATTTCTTTGTAGGAGAAAATTCGCCCAATCGGTGACCTACCATATCTTCAGTAACCAATACTTCAATATGAGTCTTTCCGTTATGTACACCGAAGTTGAAACCTACCATTTCAGGTGAGATAACACATGCTCGTGACCATGTTTTAATAACGCCAGTTTCAATTGGTTTTTTACCCTCAATCTTTTTGAGAAGTCGTGGATCAACGTATGGTCCTTTGTATGATGATCGTGTCATGAATTGATTAAAAAATACTCTTTTTTGTAAGAGGTATATGACTACCTTAAACAAAAACTAGATGCAAGAGGAAAACTCTTACGTGCGCTCTATACTA
>DBEI01000049.1 GCA_002294445.1 Patescibacteria group bacterium UBA910 | reverse complement strand
GAAATAAATCGACAAAAAATCAACCAACCGCTCAGATTCCTACTGCAGTATCCGCTGAAGGAATGCGACCTGTTGATGATACAGACCATATCCTTGGTAATCCAAAAGCAGAACTTATCATAGTAGAATACTCTGATACAGAGTGTCCGTTCTGTAAACAATTCCATAGTACCATGAGACGTATCATGGATACGTATGGTAAAGACGGTAAAGTAGCATGGGTATACCGACACTTCCCTATTGATCAACTCCACTCAAAAGCACGCAAAGAAGCAGAAGCAACAGAATGTGCAGCAGATCAAGGTGGCAATGATAAATTCTGGGCATTTACGAATGCGGTTTACGAAAAGACTACATCTAATAACACACTCGATCCAAAACAACTTCCTATCATTGCAAAAGAAGTAGGACTCGATGTAAATGCATTTAATACCTGTCTTTCAAGTGGAAAATTTGCTGCAAAAGTTGAAGCTCATTATCAAGATGGTCTCAAAGCTGGCGCACGAGGAACTCCATACAGCCTCATTATTACAAAGAAAGATGGAACAAAAGTTCCAATCAACGGAGCTCAACCGTATGACAGTTTGAAAGGAACACTTGATCTCTTGTTGAAATAAGTAAATCCAAATAAACAAAAACCCTGAACCCGGTTCAGGGTTTTTGTTTATACTTTCCCTTTTATCAAATCTTCTTCAAATTCCAAACACCCATTCATATCTTGTGAATATTTGGACACATCAGGAAAATCAAGATTAATTATTTTTTTATACACCAGTTCAATCAGTTTTTTAAGTCGCACCACTTCGTCTTCACTGATCGGCAGAGGTAGTGTAATAAATGCATTTTTTACCGGCTCCAAAAATTCTAGTCTTCCCTCCTCTACCTGGTAAGCATTGAAGTCACTGGATCCTTCGACAAGAAGCTTATAAAACAAAAGCTGTCGAGCATAACCATGAAGTTGTATCTTCTCATCACCAACGACTTTCCATGAATCTTTTGGTTTACCTGTTTTCCAATCAGACACCACGACCTGATCTCCTTCAATATGCATCTTATCTATCTTCCCTGTAATACGTGCATCACCCACCATAACACCTTGATTTTTAAAATTGGTTTCAACGAGATCAGAAGGATCAATATCGTTTCCGTGATTTTTTATATACAACGCTAATGCTTTTTCTGCTCGTTCCACAGACACCTTTGTATCTGAAGGAGATAAACGTCCCGCAATAATTTCTTGTCTCGCTTTCGCAACAACAAGAGAAATTTCTGGGAGCACTCCTTCGCGTTTATAATAAGTATAGACATATTCAAGTGCACCATGCATGGCAGTTCCATATACACTTGCTACTGTTTTTGCCTGAGGAAAACGGAGTAGATTTTGTTCTAAAAATAGATGTGGTCCCCCTTTAGTGATATTAAGGAAATTATTGAGATGCGTTACTGGCATCTGATAATCTTTTACCAAATCAGCAAGGATTGCTTTTTCATCCATACTGTACGCACTATCAGTAATCTGATGCGAAATACCCAACATATGAGCCACGTCACCACTCTCATACGCCACAAACTTATCTGTATACTGATTCATAAATTCTGACAGCAATACTTTTTTACCCGATGCATGTTCGGTATAGTGAGTAATATACAGTGTGTGCTGTGCACGAGTGAGCGCTACGTACAATAATCGAAGTTTATCATCAACACTATCCGCACTTGGTCGAGCATTAATATTTTTTGGAAACGGAAGCTTATCCGGAACACCTTTACCTGACCACATATCATCAGTAAGTGTCATCACAAACACCACAGGAAACTCAAGTCCTTTTGCTTTATGTGATGTAAGCAGTGTCACCGCATCTTCACTTTCTATGTACGGACTCTGATCGAGAAGTTCAATCCCAGCTTTCTCATGCACATCCACAAACCGCAATGCGTCAGCAAGTGAGACCACACCACCACTTTTATATTCACGAAGCGCCTCAATAAACACCTTGAGCGCAGAAAGAAAGCTTACATATTCTGCTTTATTCTTCACAAAACTTTCTCCACTAAAATAATATGTACGAAGCGGGCTCTGATACTCATTTATGTTCTCATTCTTTTCTTCTTCATCACTGTACTCAGAGTCAGTAACCGAAGCAATTTCTCCCCCAATAAGTCGATCAATAATACGTTCTACAGGAAGCGACTGAGCATCAACACCTAAAGTGATGAGAAAATCAGCAATCTGTTGTACCGCATGAGAATCATGACTCTTCATCACTTCAAGCCATGAAAGGTACTGTTTTTGTGCAGAAAGTGAAATGCCCCACACTGTTTCCCGAGAAAGACCCCAAAACGGAAAAGAAAGAATTTCTGGCAATAAATCCTCTCGTATAGTCGTTTGTGTATGCGAGACAGAGTACACAAAACGAAGCAACGTAATGAGTTGTCTTACAATCACATCTTCAAAAACATTTTGTCTCTTTTCATACTGTACAGGCACTTGATACGCATGTAGATACGGCACAAGTTCACGTAACGATGCATGTTTTCGACTAATCACCGCAATATCTTGAAACGCCACACCACCTTTATGAAGCGTTTGAATTTCTTTTGCAATATAATCGTATTCGTGAAGCGTGGTATGACAAGTCTTGAAATGCACCTGACCTTTTGGAAGGTTTGTGTTCGCAGCAACAATTTTCTTTTCAATTTGAGGAAGGAGTGTGCGCAGAGATTTTCCACTTTGAGAGATCACTGATTCTGAAATAGTCAAAATATCTGCAGTCGAGCGATAGTTTTTTGATAGTGACACAAGGGTCGGATTTTTAAATCGAGTCGCAAATGAAAACATGTTTGCCACTTCTGCACCCTGGAATCGATAAATGGACTGATCATCATCTCCCACCGCCATAATATTTGGCCGTCCTTCATGTACTTCTGATGAAGTAAGCGCATACAAGAGCCTCATTTGCGCATCATTGGTATCTTGAAATTCATCAACCAAAATATACTGGAAACGTTCCTCGAGCATTTGCCTGAGAACATCATTTGTCTCGAGCGCTTTAACTACCTCAAGTATCATGTCATCAAAATCAAAATATCCCGCATCAAAAAGAGCTTTTTGATAGCTTTCATAGAGATTTCCGAGAGCTTTCATCCGATCAAGGCGAGTATAATCTTTTAATACAAAACCCTCCTCAGTCTTTTCGATTTCTTTTCGTTTCCATTCTGATAACGGAGTGGTTGAATTTGTTTCGATCACTTCAGCTAACACAGTTTCTAAACCAAAAAGAAATGATTGTACCAATGAAGAAACATACTCGTAAGGGACAGGAGGAACTTTCATTCTTTTTATCTCCAAGACCAAATCATTAAACCGTTCAATTTCTTTTTTAGATATACGCTCTGGTATATGCAAAGAAAGCAATGGATTGATCATCTGCATCACTTGCTCATTATGCACAATGATTGACTGAAATTCTTTTGGTGTGAGTCCTGCACGTTTGAGATCGGAAAAAGATGAAAGTGCACCAGCCAAAAACACAAAACCTTGCTCAGGATGTTCTGAACGAAGCGGATTGTCATAGGACATTTCTGTAAAAAGAGTCTGGAGTATTTCTCGTCTGGTTACTTCATCTGCAGGATGAAAATCTGCATGTCCAAAAAAATATTCTGGATATCGTCCAATAACTTCTGTACAAAAACTGTGAAATGTATAAATACCGACTCGATATGCTTGTACACCAATAAGTCCCGCAAGGCGCTCTCGCATATTAATAGATGCTGAGTCTGTAAACGTAAGACAAAGAATAGACCCTGGTGCAGTATCTGTTTCTTTGAGTATCTGTGCGACACGCATTGAAAGTATTTCTGTCTTACCTGATCCTGGCCCTGCCACGACAAGCACTGGTCCATCAATAGTATCAACCGCTTTCTTTTGCTCCGGATTGAGCTTTTTATAACGTTCTTCAAATTTCATACCTTTAAGAATACCACTTTGACAGATTTTGCTTTACTTGACTTTTATTATTTTTATACGTATAGTATAGACCAGAGATCCATAACCCACCACAGCTCCCAAAAAGACTGGAGGATGAGGATTATAGGATTACTGGAGTAGTTATGTTTTCCAACTTGCAGTTCGTTGTTCTGTTGATTGTGATCTTTCTCTCAACAGGAGGCCCAAAACACTTGATGGATTATATCAAGTGGTGCAAGAGACTGGTCTTTAAACGCCGTGTCTCGAAAATCAAAAAAGCTCTGTTGCCATACGGCATCATCTTTCGCACAAACTCCATAAAAGGAGTATCTGCGCTTTGTTTTCAAGACGACTATCTCATGCAAGTCGGAGATGATTCAGCGCCACCCACCTCAGTAACACCGACTTTCAGTTTTCCCATCTACAACTCCTTGCAGAAGATGGAAGCGATTGAACTGTTTTCAGACTTCTTCTACAAGCTTTGCAAGGGGCGCTTCCCGAGAACACACTTTGAGTATGCTTACATGAGGGAGTTTCAAGAAATAACGGTTCATGGTGCAAAAAATTTGCTTGTGCCGGCAACCCCAGACAAAGCAAGTATGCAGCATCTGAAGACTGCTCTAGATAAGTACTTAAGCACCAATGTCTAGGGTTACAACCCTTCTCCCCCGCCGGTCACACCGGCGGGGCTTTTCGTATACAAAAAAACAAAAAGATTCTGGGAGTCTTTTTGTTTGTAAAATATTTTACATCATCATAAACTCTCATAACCCGGATGAAATATGAAACCTTTAACAACCAGTATGCACAAAACATTCAAACCATGAGAATTATTTTTGTTATACTTACATTATGAAATACAACTTTAGATTATTTTTTATTTTACTCTCAAACTTATTCCCTTTATACGGATTATATTACCTTGGCTGGAGTCCACTGAATGCAGTACTTGTATTTTCACTAGAGACAATATTTATGTTTGTTTTTTTTGAAATAAGTATGATATATAGAATCAAGAAAAAAGAACTTCTTGCAATACTACCACTCATTTTTGGCTTCCCTATAGCTATGTTTAGCCTCCTTCATATATTTTTAGCTGTGTCACTATTTGAAACAAGAGAGAACATAGTGCACTCCGCAAATATGTTTGTTACTACCTACAACGCACTTTCAATTATATTTTTAAACGTTATTTTGATTGCCATACAATATACAAATGAATTCATATATTTAATTAAAAACAAACATTTTGATACACCTCTATCAAAAACAAATGACGGGGGTGTGGGTAACCTTATGTTACGATTATTTTTTATGCAGATTACAATTATTATAGGAGGTCTGGTAGCATCAATCAGTGGTGGTAAAATTTTTGGCGCTGTAACCCTTATAGCACTCCAAACATTTGTAAGTCTGTACATATACTTTAAAAACAAACCTCTTTCTACAACATAAACACAAACAAAAAGACCTTTACGGTCTTTTTGTTTGTAACATCACCTAACCAAGATTTCGTTTGCCTTGTAACTTTTTTGGAGACTTCGCAAGGCGGGTAGCCGAGACTTGAGGAAAATTTCAGCAGAAATTTATCCGTGCTCCAAAAAAGTTACAGGGCAATAAGAAATCTAATACTGCACTCCTAATAATAGTTACGTAATCTGTTTATTTTATCATGCTGTCGAATCTTTTCGTGAGCCTTCGCCTCAATCTGTCGAATACGTTCACGAGTCACTCCAAACTCTTTACCTACTTCTTCAAGTGTATGAGTTACCCCATCGATAAGCCCATGTCGCATTTCAAGAATTCGTCGTTCTTTTTCAGGAAGGTCATTGAGAATTTCTCGCACCTGATCACCTACAATTCTTCGAGCAGACTCTTGTTCTGGAGAAAGTATTTTATCATCAGCCAAAAAGTCTCCGAGTTTTGATTTACCATCATCTTCTTCACCAATCGGAGCTTCGAGAGAAACGGTACTCTGATCAATCTTTTCAATCGTATATATTTTATCAACATCAAGATTCATTTCTGTTGCAATCTCTTCTGGAAGCGGATCACGCCCAAGATCTTGGGAGAGTCGTCGAACCACCTGCTTGTATTTTGCAATCGTTTCTACCATATGCACCGGTACTCGAATTGTTCGAGACTGGTCTGCGAGCGCACGAGTGATAGCCTGACGAATCCACCAGGTAGCATATGTTGAAAATTTATACCCTTTTGTCCAATCAAACTTATCTACCGCTTTAAAGAGTCCTAGATTCCCCTCTTGGATGAGATCGAGAAGTGTCAGATCAGCAGATCTCCCTACATATTTTTTTGCAATAGACACCACCAGTCTCAAGTTTGCACGTGCAAGAAGATTCTTTGCTTCAATATCTCCCGCCTCAATACGTTTTGCAAGCTCTTTCTCCATTGAACCAGAAATAAGTGGGTACTGACCGATTTCTTTTAAATACATCTGTATTGAGTCATATGATGCATCAGACTTCCCACCATATCCATATTTTTTACCCATGAGCTCAGGATCTTCAGCTGGGTTTTGTAGCAACCCACCCCCTTCAAGCACATCGATACCTGCAGATTGAAGACGTTCATACAAATCTTCAAGGAAAATAATATCATCTTCCACGGTTGGAAATTCTTTCAAAATAAAATCATAGGTCACAAACCCTCTCTCTTTTCCTTTAGCCAAAAGTCGCTGAACAGCCTGCTCCATCTTGTCAGCCTTACTTACTTTTTTACCCACATCATCCTTTACTGCTCGCATTGCAGCCACTGGTTTTACTTTCTTTTTTGTCTTACCCTTCGGCAACACCACCTTCACCGGTTTCTTTGCTTTCGGTTTAGTTTTTGCAGGCGCTTTTTTAACCACCTTTTTCGGGGCAACTTTTTTAATTATCTTTTTTGTGGGTTTATTTTTTTTCATGGATTTGTTTTATTTCGTTGATTCGTTTTGAAAGTCGTTGGCATTCTTGTAAAAGAGTAAATGCTTTCTCTGTATCATGTAAACTTTCAGCAGTATGAAGTGCTGACATGGCACTAACCAATTTCCCTTTTAAATCCTCTTCCTCGAGCCCAAGGATGAGTCCTTCTACATCAGAAGCAAGTGTTGTACGGTTATTATAATAGCTTTCTGTCTCAAAGAGCAATGCTTCCTGGTCTGCAGAGACTCGCTCTACAAATAATTTCATATCATCTGGCCCGAGAATACGAATTAAATTTTTTGCAATATCTTCATACGATATTGATTTCTCTTTCGCTTGTTTTTGCCACAACATAATACCTATTATCTTTCGGGCCACCACAAAACGTCGATCTGTCTGTTCTTTTTTTTCTTGTTTTTGTTCAGCAGATACCGCACCATGTGAAGACAAAGTAACTTGGCGCAAATCACTCCACAACGCTTCTTCTTTGATACGTGTACGGAGGGATATTTCAGAAACAAAATGTGCTTGTTCAGATGAACTGCGTATGAAGCTTACAAACGGCAACACATCAGAAACTACTTTACGTGCAATTATTTGTCGATCAGTCGTAGAAGAAAGCAATTGATCAAGGATAAACAAAATCACATGAGTTGATTGCTTAATACTTTCAGTCAACACTTCTGGAGAGTCTTTTACCAAATCAGCAGGGTCTTTGCCTTCTGGCATTCGCGCTACTTTAACCTCCATACCAAGCGAGAGTGCAATCTTTGATGCACGCGATACCGCAGAAATACCCGCAGAATCACCATCAAATGCCATAATGATGCGATTTGAAAGTCGTGCAAGACGTGTTAGATGTCCTTCAGTGAGTGCTGTACCCGAAGAAGCCACTGTGTTGGTAAAGCCTGCTTGATGCAAACTCACCAGATCCATTTGCCCTTCAACAAGGATAGAATAATCTCTTTCTCGTATCACATGCTTTGCCCTATGGAGTCCATATAATATTTCTGACTTATTAAAGAGCTCAGTTTCTGGAGAGTTGAGATACTTAGGAGATTTTCCATCATCCACCAGGATACGCCCAGAAAAACCAACGACACGCCCTGATGAATCAGAAATCGGAAAGATGATGCGCCCACGAAATGTATCATAGAAGCTATCTGTTGTACCCTCTTTCTTTTTTACAAGTCCAACTTTTTCCATTGTTGCTGGAGCAACTTTCTTTGAGAGGAGAAAATCGTAAAGTCCACGCCATTCTGGATATGTATACCCTAGTTTCCATGCAGATATCGTTTCTTTAGTAAGCCCTCGGTGAATCAAATAATCATACGGCACTTTTTCTACTGAGAGATTCTTTTCAAAGTAGAAGGTGGCAAGCTCGAGTGCGTGATACATCTCATCTTTCTCGGTCTTTGATTGAGGTGCAACAGACTCCAGAGTCACTCCCGCACGCTCAGCAAGCACTTTAAGTGCTCCCACAAAATCCAACCCTTCAAATTCTTGAACAAAGGTAAAGATATCTCCTTTCGCATGACACCCAAAACAGTAGTAAGAATCTCTATCGGTAGATACGAAAAAAGAGGGAGTTTTTTCGTTGTGGAACGGACACCGTCCCTTGAAATTACTTCCTGCTTTTTCGAGTTTTACATACGTTCCCACGACAGAAACGATATCGAGTTTTGATTTTATTTGGTCAACTGAAGAACTCATATAGACTAAATAAATGATATTAACACCAGGGCAGAGCCCTGAACCCTTTTGAAGTTCGCTCCGCTTACTCTTAGACCATTTGTTTCGACGTCGCGACTCGGAAATGAGAAAGAGCACTTTCTCATTTCACTCGAAGCTAGTCGAAATAAATTATTTCGCAGATTCTCTTACTTCTTACAAAGAGTACATTCTGTCAAACAATCTGACTACTCACCAACAAAACCTGTTTCTGTTTCTCGTGCTTCACGTGCACGTTGTACTATTTCTGCTTTCTTACTTCCTTTAAATCCTGTACCTGCTGGAATCAGTTTACCGATAATCACATTTTCCATAAGTCCTGCGAGCTTATCAGTTGTACCCTTGATTGCACTGGTGATAAGGATTCGAGTAGTGTGCTGGAATGATGCCGCTGCAAGGAAGCTCTTTCGAGAGAGTGATACATCTGAGATACCCATCACCACTGAATCTGCCTTTGCTTCAGTTTTTCCTTCAGCACGTACTCGTGCATTTTCTGAAGCCAAGAATGCATTATCTACCAAGTCACCACGAGTGAACATTGTGTCTCCTGCATCTTTGATTCGTTTTCGCGCAAACATTTGTCGCACAATAAGTTCAATATGCTTTCGAGATACCGCTGCACCCTGAAGATCGTATGGTTTGTTAATTTCAGAAATAATATATTCAACAGTTTTGTCTTTACCTGCATATCGGAAAAGTTCATCAATATCAGCAGAACCATCAGTGATGATATCTCCTTTTTCTACTCGTTCACCTACTTTCACCAAAATCATTCGGTTCAAGCTTACTGAGTACTCAACTTCACCCTTGAGTTTAGTCTTGTATTCAAGGTCTGGAGTGATAGTGATAGTCTTTTCTTTGTTTGAAATCTTGATGTCTGAAACAATACCGCCCACTGTTGATACAATAGCTGGATTTTTTGGTTTTCGCTTTTCAAAGATTTCTTCAACACGAGGAAGACCTGAAGTAATGTCTCCACCTACTGACGCAGTACCTCCAGAGTGGAATGTACGCATTGTAAGCTGAGTACCTGGCTCACCAATCGCTTGACCTGCCACAGTTCCCACAGCTTCACCGATATCAATAACTTTATTTTTACCAAGATCAGTTCCGTAACATTTTACACACACACCATCAAGTGTCTTACAAGCAAGCGGTGATCGGACAGTTACATTCTTGATACCAAGCTGTTCAATAAGTGCCGCATCTTTCTTTGAGAGAAGTGTGTTTCGTGCAAAAAGCACTTTTCCTTGTGCATCCACAATATCTTTTGCAACAAATCGTCCTTTGATATGTTTTGCAAGTGAGAGGTCAATAGCACCTGACTGTTCACCCATCACAATACCTTCAGTTGTACCACAATCTTCTTCAGTAACCACAATATCCTGTGCTACCACGAAGAGTTTTCGAGTAAGGTATCCTGCTTTTGCAGTGTTAAGGGCTGTGTCAGTAAGACCTTTTCGAGAACCGTGAGTAGTAGTGAAGTACTCAATAGGAGTCAAACCTTCCTTCATACATGACTTAATAGGAAATTCGATTGTCTCTCCAGATGTATTTGTAATCAAACCTTTCATACCTGCCATCTGAGTGATGTTACCCCAAGAACCTCGCGCTCCTGAAAGCACCATATCTGAAACTGGCCCGTTTGCAGGCACTGATCCAGGAATAAGCTTTCCTACATCATCTTTTGCTTTGTGCCATACTTCTGTCGCTTTTCGTAGACGTTCTTCTTTTGAAATAAGACCATCATTGAAGTGCTCCATCATAGTGTCGATTTCTGCCTGAGCAGCATCTACAATAGCTTGCTTGCCTGCAGGAATCACCACGTCGTCAATTCCCCATGTTACACCTGAATGTGTAGCATATTTGAAACCAAATTTCTTCATCTTGTCGATGATTGCTGGCACATTTTCAATACCATATTTTTCAATCAAATCATCAATCAATGATGTGATTTTCTTTTGCACCATTTCTCCATTTACGAATGGATAGTCTTTTGGAAGTACACTGTTGAACAAGAGTCGCCCTACAGTCGTTTCAAATATTTTTCCATCAAACTGTGCGTATTTTTCCTTATCAGTTGGAAGTACCTTGATCTTTGCGCGGAATGATACAAGTCCGAAGTCGTATGCAGTGATTGCACTGTTTGGACTCTGGAATACCATACCCTCACCTTTCTCACCTGTCATTTCTTTTGTCATCCAGTATGCACCAAGTACAATGTCGAGCATCTTTGCTGACACAGTAGGATCTCCTGAACCTGGTTTGAGGATATTTTTATCCGCAGCCATGATTTCTCGAGCTTCCGCCTGAGCTTCATCTGAAAGCGGTACGTGTACTGCCATTTGGTCTCCGTCGAAGTCCGCGTTAAACGCTGAACACACAAGCGGGTGAAGCTGAATCGCATTTCCTTCAATCAATACCGGCTGGAATGCTTGAATACCAAGTCGGTGCAAAGTAGGTGCACGGTTGAGAAGTACGTATTTATTTTTTGTTACATCTTCAAGAATCGCCCACACTTCAGGAATTCCATCTTCAATAAGTTTACTTGCACCTCGAATGTTATATGCAAGCTCTTGTTTCAAAAGTTGAGAGATTACAAATGGCTTGAAAAGTTCAAGCGCCATATGTTTTGGAAGACCACATTGATTGATATTGAGTTCTGGACCCACCACAATCACTGAACGTCCTGAATAGTCCACTCGTTTTCCAAGCAAGTTTTGTCGGAAAATACCTCGTTTACCTTTAAGGTTGTCAGCAATTGACTTGAGTGCGCGTCGCTGAGCGAGAGATGTAGCACCTGATGCAGACCCATGTCGAATTGAGTTGTCGATCAATGCATCCACTGCTTCTTGCAAGATACGTTTTTCATTTCGCAAGATCACATCTGGAGCAAAGATTTCTTTCAATTTCTTCAATCGATTGTTTCGGTTGATTACTCGTCGATACAAGTCGTTAACATCAGATGTTGCATATCGTCCTCCATCAAGTGGAACCATTGGTCGTAATGCAGGCGGAATAACTGGAATATGAGTAAGAAACATCCATTCTGGTCGAACACCTGAGTTCACCATCGCTGAGATGGTACTGATTCGTTTATTGATCTTTCCGATTTCAAGTGCAGATGCTTTTTCTGCTTCTGCATGAAGTGATACAAGAAGTTTAGCGAGATCGAGTTTTTTAAATATATTGAAGATAGCTTCAGCACCGATACCTGCCTCAAACATAGTACCGTATTTCATACCAAAGTTGTGATACTCAACTTCATCGAGCACCTTACCTTCTGTAATACTTTCAATATCTCGCTTTGTAGACAGATACATTTCCTTCACCGCCTCTTTTGTCTTTTCATCCTGAAGCGACTTTACTTTAGATTTGTATTCTGAATCGAGATCTTTCAAGTATCGTCCTCGCTCCTCCTCTGAAACTGAAGTGACAATGTAACCCGCAAAGTAAATAACTTTTTCAATATCAACAGTTGGAATACCGAGAATCATTGCAATACGTGATGGCATTGATTTAAGGAACCAAATATGTGATACCGGTGTTGCGAGTTCAATGTGACCCATTCGCTCACGTCGAACGATTGATCGAGTAATCTCTACTCCACATTTTTCACAAACAATACCTTTATATCGAATACCTCGATATTTTCCACAGTAACATTCGTAGTCTTTATCCGGTCCAAAGATTTTTTCATCAAACAGACCATTTTTTTCTGAACGTTGTGTTCGGTAGTTTATAGTTTCTGGTTTTGTAATTTCTCCAAATGACCACTCGAGAATTCGCTCAGGTGATGCGAGACGAAGTGTGATCATATCGAAGTTATTTGAAGATGCTTTAGATTGTGTTTTCATATATGTTTTGAAAATAGATTAATTCGACCAATTATTTATCTTCTTCTTCAGGTGAATGCTCAATATCTACATCAAGCGCAAGACCACGAAGATTATTAAGAAGTACATTGAACGATGCTGGTGTACCAAGCTGTGTGATCGGCTCACCTTTCACAATCGCGTCGAATGCAGCCGATCGACCAAGAATATCGTCTGATTTAATTGTAAGTATTTCTTGCAATGTATGTGCCACACCATGACCCAAGAGTGCCCACACTTCCATTTCTCCAAATCGCTGTCCTCCACTCTGTGCTTTACCTCCAAGTGGTTGCTGAGTAATGAGAGAGTATGGTCCAATAGATCGCATGTGAATCTTATCTTCAACCATGTGGTGAAGTTTCAAGATATACATGTATCCCACTGCAATATCCTGTTCAAACTTCTCTCCTGTTCGTCCATCGTATAGTGGAATCTTTCCAGATGCTGGAAATCCTGCTTTTACAAGCTCATCTTTAATTTCAGTATCAGTTGCACCTGCAAATGGAGGTACGATTGCTTGATAGTTTAATGTGTTCGCCGCAAGTCCAAGGTGAAGTTCAAGAATCTGACCAAGGTTCATACGTGAAGGCACACCAAGTGGTGTAAGGATCATGTCGATCGGAGTACCGTCTGCCATGTATGGCATATCTTCTTCAGGAAGAATCTTTGAGATAACACCTTTGTTTCCGTGTCGTCCCGCAAGCTTGTCACCCACTGATACATTTCGAAGTTCTGCAACTTCAATATGAATTCGCTTGATGATACCTGAATCAAGTTTGTCTCCCTTTTCTCGTGAAAATACTTGCACGTTGATCACACGTCCTCGCTTACCACCTTCCATTCGTTTTGATGTATCTTTTACATCTTTTGCTTTTTCACCGAAAAGTGATCGGAGAAGTCGTTCTTCTGGGGTCAGTTGTGTTTCTCCTTTTGGAGTTACTTTACCTACCAAAATATCACCTGGTCGTACTTCAGCACCTACTCGTACAATACCGTCTTCTGCCAAGTTCTTGAGTTTAGACTCTCCAACGTTTGGAATATCACAAGTAGTTACTTCTGGACCAAGTTTTGTGTCTCGAACGTTTACCACAAACTCTTCAATATGAATTGATGTAAATTTAGATTTCTTTACAAGTTTTTCAGAAAGGATGATCGCGTCTTCATAGTTAGAACCAGACCATGACATAAATGCGATCAAGATATTTTGACCGATTGCCATTTGTCCATGCTCTGATGCACTCGTATCTGCAAGTACTGAACCTTTCTTTACAGCATCACCCACATTTACTGAAGGTCGCTGATGAAATGCGGTAAAGCCGTTTGTTCGTGAAAACTTCACAAGTTTGTACTCTGTTTCCTTTCCTTTTTCATTCTTTACTTTAATGAGACCTCCGTCTACATATGACACAGTTCCCGCTTCAGTCGCAAGCACGAGACGTCCTGTATCTTTCACTGCTGACTCTTCAATACCTGTTCCAACAAGCGGAGCTTCTGGCACAATACATGGAGTTGCCTGCTTCTGCATGTTAGATCCCATGAGTGCTCGAGTAGAGTCGTCGTGGTTTACGAAAGGAATCATGTTTGTTGCAATAGAAAACGCTTGGTTTGTTGCAACGTCGATATAGTCAATTTTTGTTTTGTCGATTGTCGAAGGTTCACCGTTGATACGTACTTCCACAACATCTTCAAGGATATTTCCATCTTTATCGTATCGTGTTGCGGCATGTGCAATCGCGAAGTTTTCTTCTTCAGATGCGTTAAGAAATACAATCTCTGATGTAATCTTTCCATTCTTTACCTTTGCATATGGAGTCTCGATCATTCCAAAGTGGTTGAGTCGAGCATACACTGAAAGACGAAGCACCAAACCGATGTTTGGACCTTCTGGTGTATGAATAGGACACAATCGTCCGTAGTGAGAATGATGTACGTCACGCACTTCATATCCCGCTCGTGAACGATTCAAACCTCCTGGACCAAGCGCAGAGAGTGTTCGTAAATGCTCTACTTCCGCAAGAGGGTTTTCCTGAAGCATAAACTGTGACAACTGGTTTGTTGTGAAGAATTCTTTGATTCGTGCCTGAAGTGGTTTTGGAGAAATAAATTGAACTGGCAATGTCACATCAGTATCAATCGTAGACATTCGGTTTTGAATGTTTCGCTTGATCTGAGCCATACCAACTCGGATTTTTTGCTGGAAGAGCTCTCCAACAAATCGTACACGTCGTGAACCAAGGTGATCAATATCATCTGGCTGTGAGTGTGGGGTGTTATTGAGGTGGGCAATCTGAGTAACGATAGTCGCAATATCGTCAATAGAGAGAGTTTTTCGAGCTTTTTCTTTATCATCAAGCTTCTTACCGAATCGCTGATTGAATCGGAAACGTCCAACCGGTGAAAGGTCGTAGCGCTCTTCATCGAAAAGTGCATCGACAAATTCCTTCGCATTGTCAGCGGTTGCAAGATCTCCATCTCGAAGTCGTTTATGAATTTCTATATACGCATCATCAATAGTCTTTGCTGTGTCTTTTGCAAGAGTTTTTAGGATTGACTGCTTAGCAAACTCATTCTCAGCAAAGATTTTATTGATATCAGAATCTGTATGAGCACCAAGTACTCGAAGAAGCGTAGAAACTGGAAACTTTCGTTTTCGGTCAATACGTACATAGATCACTCCATCTGCATCAGACTCGATTTCTACCCATGCTCCCCGACCTGGGATAACCTTTGCACCGAAGAGTCGGCGTCCTCGTACCTCATTTGCAGTAAAGAATACTCCATATGAACGAGCAAGCTGAGGAACGATAACACGCTCAATACCTGAGATAATAAAGGTACCGTGTGATGTCATGAGCGGGAAATCCGCCATGAAGATTTCTTGTTCTTTTTCAGAACCAACAATATGATTCTTTAGTTTTACTTTTACTTTTAGAGGAGCTTCGTATGAAAGCTTGTTTTCTTTTGCATGATATTCATCATACTTTGGCATTGCCAATTCAAAACCTGTGAAATCAAGCTGAAACTTCTTTTCTGAATAATCTTTAATAGAAGAGAACTCTTTGAAGACCTCCTTCAAACCCTCTTCTATCAACCATTTAAATGAGTCGAGCTGTGGCTCAACAAAATTTGGTGTCTCTGCGAGCGGTTTTTTAAACCGTCCGAAAAACTTTTTAGGTCGTGGACCTGTGTGCGTTGTGTGTTGCGACATATTTTTGCACTACATATATAAAAAACTCACTTAATAAAAAACTACAAAACACCAAAAACAAACCTTCCCCAAGGTTTGTTTTTATCCTCTTAAGTTGTTATTTGCGAATAGTATGCAAAATAGTAAAGAGACTGTTTTGTAATGCCCCTTCGCCGTCTGGCCATGACTCAATCAATTTTGCCGAAGTTAAAATACAGTATACGGTACAGAGGGCTCTCCTGTCAACATTCAAATATGACCCTAAAAGTCAAGAAAAGCTGTGTATATCTTTTTTTGCCAAATAACGGCTCAATAAAAGCGTATTTTACCCAAAAAACTGCTTATTTCACACCCTCCTCGTCAAGCACGTTATCCACATATGTATACGTATAGATTGTTATATTTCTTTCATTCAACCAAAATC
>DBEI01000030.1 GCA_002294445.1 Patescibacteria group bacterium UBA910 | reverse complement strand
ATACTTCCGATGGTAGTCCCTTCCCCACCAGCAACCACACTAATACTCAACACTTTGTACCCCCCCACCCTATACTTCAGAGGGTAGTCCCTTCCACACGCTCATAGAAGTCGCCCGTCAGTTTGAGTACCCCACCACCCTATACTTCAGAGGGTAGTCCCTTCCTTATATGCTTTCAAGAAATCTGTCAGATGCTAGTACCCCACCACCCTATACTTCAGAGGGTAGTCCCTTCCAACAGTTTTGGTGGTTTTCTAAGCCGAAGCCTAGCGTCATCTCATGGCTCTGTTGGTAGCCATAAGCGGTGCGGGTACGGACACATAGGAGACACACGATGTGTCTCCCTGCTGTTCATTTGAGAAGTATATCGATTCCTGTCCGAAAACAGGGATATCTTTCTCAAATATTTGGTGATAAAGAGCATCACTGGGTGTGATAGTACAGTGTTTGAGTTTTGATGTCAAGTGGCGTGAAAATACCCTATCTGCTATACTTACCCCAACATGAGTATTGAAAGCTTAATTCCGTACGTTCAGATCGCATTATCTGTACTTCTCGTTGGAGGAGTACTCCTCCAGAGATCAGAAGCTGGTCTTGGAGGCGCTTTTGGAGGCGATAGCTTCTCATCTGGACATCACACAAAACGAGGTGGTGAAAAAGTAATTTTTATTGCAACCATTGTCATTGCAGTGCTTTTTGTTGCTACTTCATTTACCCTTCTTCGATTGAAATAATCGATCCGGCACAACCCTACTCAGTGTTTTAATCTCACTAACACTTAATTTCTGTGGAACATAACCAGACTAATCCTTCGTTGTATACGAAATGGGTAACCTCTCAGTTTAATAAGATCAAAGCCCTCATTACTTCTTTTTCTATTACAGAAAAAGTGATCTTTGCATGTATTACAACAATTTTCATAATTTCAGGATTGACACTGATATATCAAATAAACAAATCCTTTCTCGTAGAAGTACCTGACTATGGAGGAAGTATCACTGAAGGTATTGTTGGGTTGCCTCGATTCATCAATCCTATCCTTGCAATCTCTGATGCCGACCGAGACCTCACATCTCTTGTATATTCAGGCCTCATGAAAGCGACACCAGACGGCAAGCTTATTCCAGACCTTGCAAAAGAATATACCGTATCAGAAGACGGTCTTTCTTATACATTTACAATCAAAGAAGATGCTGTATTTCACGATGGTACCCCAGTTACCTCTGATGACGTAGAGTTTACTATTCAAAAAGCTCAAGACACACTTCTCAAAAGTCCTCGACGAAGCAACTGGGATTCAGTAAAGGTACGCAAAGGAGACGACCATACAATCACTTTTATACTGAAACAACCGTATTCACCATTTATACAAAACACTACAATTGGTATCCTTCCAAAACACATTTGGAAAAATGTAGACAATGAAAGCTTCCCTTTTAGCACATTCAACACCAAACCGATCGGGAGTGGGCCATATCGCATATCATCGGTATCAACCAATGACTCAGGTCTCCCTACCCAGTACACACTTGAATCCTTCAAGAAATATACTCTTGGCCGACCATATATCTCTACACTCACATTCAAATTTTACGCCAACGAAAACAGTCTTCTTGATGCATTCGAAAACACAGACATAGAGAGCATGAACGGTGTTTCTCCGCAAAACATGTCACTTATCACACAGTCAAAGTCAAACACGCTCACCTCTCCTCTACCTCGAGTATTCGGCGTATTCTTTAATCCAAATGAAAATACAGTATTTCTGAACAAAGAAGTTCGTATTGCACTTGACCAAGCACTCGATAAACATCAGATGATACAAGATGTACTCTTTGGATACGGACAAGCGATAGACGGACCACTGTATACACATACAGCAGAAAAAGAAACACTTACTTCTGATGAATATATTAAACGAGCACGGGCAACACTTGAAAAAGCAGGTTGGACTCTCAATGAAAGCGGGATCTATCAAAAGAAAATCAACAAAGACACTGAAACACTCGCATTCTCAATCTCTACATCTGACGCACCTGAACTCAAAGCTCTCGCCCAACACATACAGACACGCTGGCAACAAGTAGGAGCTCGAGTGGATGTAAAAATATTTGAAGTGGGAGATTTAAATCAAAACATTATTCGTCCTCGTAAATACGATTCACTCCTCTTTGGAACAGTACTTGGAAGAGATCTCGACTTGTATCCGTTTTGGCATTCATCACAAAGAAATGATCCTGGTCTCAACATTGCACTGTATGCAAACAGCAAAACCGACAAGATACTCGAAGACTATAGAAAGACAAACAGTGAAGACACGAAGAAAAAACAACTTGCTGAATTTGAAGAAGAAATTAAAAATGACACTCCTGCAGTATTTCTCTACACTCCATACTTCCTCTATGTCACCCCTACAAAAGTAAAAAATATACAACTTGGCCAGCTCACCATTTCCGGAGAACGATTCCTTAATATAAACGAGTGGTATATCAATACAAATAATATATGGAAATTTTTTATCAAATAACACATGCGTAATTAATAGATACTAACCAAACATACATATGAACCCAACAGAAAACCACAAACCAGATACATCTCACTCGCACAGAGGAGACCAGCGTACCCCACGACCGCCACGACGTAACTTTGGCCGTTCTCATACTACACATGTGCGACCTGCTAAAAAACATGATGACGTAATACCTCCTATCGGCGACAATATTCGAATTATCCCACTGGGAGGTGTGGAAGAGATCGGTAAAAACATGACTCTTATTGAATACAAAGACGATATCGTAGTGATCGATATGGGCTTTCAGTTTAAAGATGACGACACTCCAGGTGTTGACTATATTCTTCCAAACACTAAATACCTTGAGGATCGTAAAGATAAGATTCGCGGAGTGATCATCACTCACGGACACCTCGACCATATTGGAGGTATTCCATATATCATGGATCGTATTGGCAACCCACCACTCTACACTCGAGCACTCACTTCGATCATGGTGAAAAAACGACAAGAAGAATTCCCGCATCTCCCTGCACTTGATATACGTGTGGTTGAGAAAGAAGATTCGATTCTTCTTGGTAAACTCAAAGTGCGATTCTTTGCAGTAACTCACACCATCCCAGATTCAATGGGCGTGATCATCGATACTCCATATGGTGCGCTTGTCACACCTGGAGATATCAAACTCGACCATGTCGACGGCGTACCAACCGAACGAGAAGAAAAAGAGTTTTCACGATTTGAAAAAGAAAAAGTACTCTTTCTCATGATGGACTCTACAAACGTAGATAACCAAGGTTTCTCTACACCAGAACGCCTCGTACACCAAAACCTAGAAGAAATTATTAAAAATACAAAAAGCCGTCTCATCATCGGCACCTTCGCATCACAGCTAGAACGTGTAATGAAGATCATCGAGATTGCTGAAAAATACGGGAAAAAAGTCGTGGTAGAAGGACGCAGTATGAAAAACAACATTGAAATTGTACGTACAATCGAGATGTTGAAAGTAAAAAAAGATACGATCATCACCATTGAAGATATGGAAAACTACCCTCCTGATCGTATTGTAGTACTGGCGACCGGTGCACAAGGAGATGAGTTCGCTGCGCTCATGCGTATGTCAAACAAAACTCACAAGTACTTCAAAATCACTCCTCGAGATACAGTACTCCTCTCTTCATCAATCATTCCAGGTAACGAAAAAGCGGTACAGAAACTTAAAGACAATCTTGCTCGACAGGGTGCAAAAATCATTCACTATCGTTCATCTGATGTGTATATTCACTCAACTGGTCACGGAAACAGAGGTGAACTAGAATGGATCCACAAAAAGATAAAAGCAAAGTTCTTCATGCCAATGCACGGAAGCCACTATATGCTTCGAGTACACGAAGACCTTGCAAAATCAATTGTTGGAATGCCACCTGAACATATTATTGTTCCAGACAACGGCGCGATTCTTGAAATTCAAGAGGAAGGTACAAAATTTGTACGTCTTAAGGAATCAGCACCAGATAATGTAGTGATGGTGGATGGATTCTCTATTGGTGATGTCCAAGAGCTTGTGATTCGTGACCGAAAGACCCTTGCTCAAGACGGTATCTTTATGATCGTAGCAAGTGTGAACGCAAAAACAGGTAAATTAAAGAAATCTCCGGACATTATTTCCCGAGGATTCGTCTACTTGAGAGAATCTCAAGACTTGCTCACACAAACACGACACATCATTAAAAAAACAGTTGAAGACTCAACAAAAGGAATGAATCCAATCAACTTTGACTACGTTAAAGCAAACGTCGCGGACAATGTGGGGCGTTACCTTTACCAGAAAACAGCTAAAAAACCAATCGTTATTCCTGTAATTCTTGGTGTATAACATTAGCACCTAAAACAGCGTAGGCCTTCTAAAGGCCTACGCTGTTTTTTTGTACTTATTACTATATAATGAGGTACATGGATTTTATTCTTACAAAGTTTGCAGAACGTGTAAAACAGCACAAGTTACTCACTGTTGTATA
>DBEI01000048.1 GCA_002294445.1 Patescibacteria group bacterium UBA910 | reverse complement strand
AAGTAGCTAGTCGCCAGAACTAAATATTAAATTTTGAAAAAACTCACAGAAATGTGAGTTTTTTCTTTGATTCTGTTATCATATACACATGGTTTCTTGGTCATTTAAACGACAACTTTCATATCTTTTTATTCCACTTGTGCTCGTGCTCGGTCTCTTTGCTTTTATTTTCTTTAAGTATATTCATGCAGAGCCAACTTGTTTTGATGGTGTAAAAAATGGAGATGAAAGTGGGCGAGATTGTGGTGGATCATGTCAGCTTTTGTGCACATCAGACACACTTGCCCCGGTTGTGTATTGGTCAGAATCTTTTCTTGTATCGGATTCAGTGTGGAATGCAAGTGCGTATGTAGAAAATCCAAACATATCTTCCGAGGTAAAGAGTGCTACTTACGCATTTCATTTATATGATGACTCAAATAAACTTATTACTACAGTAGAAGGAGAAACATTTATTCCTCAAAATAAAAAGTTTTTAGTGTTTTATCCAAGTATTGATACGAGAGGGAAAAAAGTAAAAAGAACAGAGTTTGAGTTTACAGGTCCTCTCGTATGGCTTTCTGTACCTACCAAAGAGCCAGAACTCAAAGTGATCCATGGTTCAATTGAACGAGAAACTACATCACCTTTGATTTCTGGATCTATTGAAAATACAGGTGCATTTACATCGAGTCCAGTAGAACTTTCTGTGATCGTGTATGATGGACGAGGAAATGCAATTGGTACATCTCGTACGTATACTGATCCAATACCTGTGCGAAGTAAGCAAACATTTGGATTTACATGGCCACGACCATTCAAGCAAACTCAAGCGGTGTGCGAAGTTTCCTCTGATGTAATGCTTGTACTTGATCGGTCGGGAAGTATGGCAAGTATATCTCGTAATCCAACAGAACCACTGACCTCTGTAAAAAATACGGCAACATCTTTTGTTAGTTCGCTGCTTCAGGGTGATCAGGTGGGAGTAGTGTCATTTGCAAATGAAGCATCGAATCCTGTGGATCATGTACTTTCTCCAGTTGTCGCTAGTGTGAATAGTGCAATTGAACGTATATCTATTGCTACAACCACAGCACAAAACACAAATATCGGAGATGGATTGATTGCAGCAACAAAAGAACTGCAGAGTAGTCGAGCAAAAGAAGGCTCAAAAAAAGTGATCATATTGTTAACTGATGGTGACCCAACTGATCCAAAAAAAGTAGGACAAAGTAACTACCCAACACTTTTTGCTGAGCAGTCTGCCACTGAAGCAAAAGAAAAAAATATTTCAGTCTTTACTATTGGACTCGGTTCTTTGGTGAATGGGGATTTACTTTCTCGTCTTGCGTCTACACCGAGTCAGTACTTTGCTGCGCCTACTAGTGCAGACCTCGCTTCGATTTATCAAAAAATAAGCAAGAGTATTTGTACGCTCCGTCCAAATGTGATTGAGATTATTGCAGTACCTCAACCTCTAGCAGATTAGTCTACTTTGTATGATGAAGCGTTTATCTCTGGTATTTTCTGGTATCGATTGGGTCCTAACAGGAAGTGTTTGTGTGATTGTGTGTGCTGGACTGGTGACGATGAATTCGTTTGTGGGAGACACATCGTTTTTTGATAAACAACTTGTGCTTTTCTTTATATCATTTGGAGTATTTTTGGGGGCAAGTGTTATCGATTGGAGATTTCTTCGAAAGACAAACATAGTGATGATTGTATATGGAGTATCGGTATTACTGCTGTCTTTGTTGTTTGTTGTTGGTTCAGTATTTAAAGGTGCGCAGAGTTGGTTTAGTGTGGGAGGTTTTACATTTCAACCTGTAGACGGAGCAAAACTCGCAGTCATTTTGGTGCTTTCAAAATATTTTTCCCGTCGACATGTAGAGATTGCACGTATCCGACATATCTTGGTTTCAGGTTTTTATGTAGGAGTTGTTTTTCTTTTGGTATTTTTACAGCCAGATTTTGGTTCAGCGATTATTATTTTTGCGACATGGTTAGGTATGGTGTTGGTCTCAGGTATCTCAAAAAAACATCTTATGTTTGTTGGTATATTGGGTGTATGTGCCTTCGCGTTTTTATGGGCTTTTGTATTTAAACCATATCAAAAGGCGCGTATTATGACATTTGTCAGTCCACTTTCTGATATTAGGGGGACAGGGTACAACGCATATCAATCAGTTATTGCGGTAGGTTCAGGAGGAATGTTTGGAAAAGGAATTGGGTACGGAACTCAATCAAAGCTTCAATTTCTTCCAGAATATCAAACAGATTTTATTTTTGCGGCGTTTGCTGAGGAGTGGGGATTTTTTGGAGTGCTTTTACTTATTACATTGTATGCGATTGTATTCTCGCGAATGCTTAAGATCGCATCACGAGGTGGGTCGAATTTTGAAGTGTTATTTGGCACAGGTCTCACTGTGTTATTTATGACTCATGCAACTATTCATGTTGGTATGAATATTGGTCTGCTACCAGTGACAGGAAACACGCTACCGTTTATGAGTTATGGAGGATCTCATATGTTAAATGAATTTCTCGGCCTCGGTGTTTTAATGGGTATGAATAAATATGGACGAGCGGTCCATAAGGATATTGCAAGCAATGAGATTGTCGGAATTGGCTAATTATGTGTGTATTAAAAATTACCCTCGTAGACTTTAATAGTTTGTTGTACTTGCTGTTCAAGAGAAAAATCTTTTTTTATTTTTTCTGTTAAATTGTGGGCGTACTCCGCTCTTTTTTTAGGTTGAGCTATAATGTGAGAAAGTCCCTGGTAAATATCTTCTGGTGTGGGTCGTACGAGCACCCCGTCAATTCCATTTGTAATGATCTCTGAAATACCACCGACTCGAGATGCGATGACTGGTAGTCCTGCCATGCCTGCTTCGAGGATAGTGTAAGGAAGCGCTTCTGTGCGAGAGGTAAGTGTGAATATATTAAATGCACGGAGGTATTGTTTTGCTCCTAGTATATTACCAAGAAGAAATACTTTTTTCTCAAGATTGTATCTTTTGATTAGAGCCTTTATTTCAGTCATTTTTTCACCTCCGCCGATAATAAAGAAGAAAAATGGAGTGGTGATGTCTTTGATTGCTTCAATAATAAGATCAAGACCTTTGTTTGCATGAAGTTCTGCAATGGTGCCGAGCCAGAGTGTATCAGAGCTCTCTACGCCGGTGGTTTCTTGTATGTGTGCTCGTGCGGTTTCAAGCGTGAACATTTCAAATGGTTGTATACCATTGTATACCACACATGTTTTGTCACGGATTGCTTGAGGCCCTGATACATCATTTTTGGTTTTCTTTGATACACAGATTGTTCTGTGTGAGAGAAGGATTGTAAGCCAGTGAAGGGTGAGGAAAAACTTTCGAATGACCCATGGGTGTTTTTCGTTTGATGCCCAGCCATGTCCGGTGAAAATGATGCGGGGCACCCCTACGATACGTCCAGCTATCGCACCAAGTAATCCTGCTTTTGAGCTGTTGGTATGGAGTATGTCAGGTGCAAGCTCTTTTAGTTTTTTTACCAAAGCGATAAATGCTCTGATTTCTCCAATAGGGTTTATGTCTCTCACGAGATGAGGTATGTGTTCTACGTGAATACCAGCCTTTGAAAGACGGTGTGCTAAGTCTTCACCGTAACCCGTGAGTACTATTGATTCAAAACGATCTTTTGGTAAATTTGTAGCGAGTGTGTATACATAGTTTTGTGCTCCACCAAACGGACTTCCTTTGGTGATAAAGTGCACGACACGTTTTTTGTATTTATCTTGCATGTATGTCGATTTTACCATAAAATACGACTACACACATTATGACTATTTCAAACAAAAAAGAGGCGGTACTTCTTTTTGTTGGTGATGCTTTTTTCTATTTCCTATCTTTGTGGTTCGCACTCTTTTTACGGGCAGGAGGTGAAGTGCCGGGGCTTGAATTGTATACAATCCACCTTGTGCCATTTAGCATCTTGTTTGCTCTGTGGTATGTGGTCTACTATATTGCAGGACTTTACGAAAAGCATACGCTTATCATTACTTCACAGCTTCCGAGTGTTATTTTTAATGCACAGATCGTAAACTCGGTTATAGCGGTTGTGTTTTTCTACGCATTTCCTCAGTTTGGCATCACTCCAAAAACAATCCTCCTTATTTTTGTGGTTGTGTCATTTATCCTTGGTGTATTCTGGAGAGTGTATGGAGTTAAAGTGTTTGGTTCTGGTATCAAGGAGAGAGCATTGTTGATCGGCTCAGGAACTGAGATGAAAGAGTTGTTTGAAGAAGTAAATCATAAAGGGAGATATGCGGTGGAGTTTGTATCGTCGATTGATGTAAATGATGTGGCTGACGTAAATGTGCAAGAAGATATTGTGCAGGTGATTTATAAAAATGATGTGAAGCTTGTCGCGATTGAGTTTTCAAATGACAAAGTGCGTCCGCTCCTACCTCATCTTTATAACCTCATGTATTCAAAGGTTCGATTTATCGATTCGCATAAAATATATGAGGATGTATTCAACCGTATTCCGTTATCACTGGTTACCTACAGTTGGTTTCTCGAAAATATTTCTGTTTCACCAAAATTTACATATGATTTTTTGAAGCGAGTGTTTGATGTGGTTCTTTCTTTTATACTTGGACTTATTTCACTTGTTGTGTATCCCTTTGTCATGGTTGCTATCAAGCTTGATGATGCGGGGAAATATTTCATTTTTCAGGAGCGAGTGGGGCACAACAACAAGCTTGTACGTATCATAAAGTTTCGTACAATGTCGGTGGATGATAGTGGGGAAGGAGTGGGTACTGAACGCAAGATGAAGGTGACACGAGTGGGACGCATATTGCGAGCAACACGTATCGACGAGCTTCCACAACTATGGAACGTATTCTTTGGAGATATTTCTTTGATTGGTCCAAGGCCTGAGCTTCCAAACCTCGTTAAGCTGTATGAAAAAGAAATTAGTTTTTACAACGTTCGTCATTTGATCAAACCGGGACTTTCAGGGTGGGCACAGCTCTATCAAAAAGACCCGCCAAAGTTTGGGACTGACTATGACCAGACAAAAGCAAAGCTTTCTTACGACCTCTTCTATATCAAAAACCGTTCATTCTGGCTTGATATCAAAATTGCTCTTAAGACGGTAAAAACACTTCTTTCGCGAAGTGGCGTTTGACAAAGTAAATTATACAATGTATTATTGTATTTAGGAGAACCTATGAATCAAAAGGCATTCGCAGCTTTACTTACAGCAATTTTGCTAAATGGCACTACTGGTTCGGCTTATGAGGCAGATGACCATGCAATCTCCAAAGCCCTTGGGGTGGCAAAAAAGATTCTGTCTAAGGTCGACGCGGATCCGGATTTGGAAGGATAAGTCTTGGATTCGGATTAGAACAAAGGCTGGTTGTGTGACACATGACCAGCCTTTTTCCTTGTGTGCCAAATCGGCAGTAAAAACCTCGTTGAAGCGAGATTTTTCTGGGGCATTGCACAGGAGTTTAGAGAATAAGGAGGTAATCCGACATTATTCTCTTGAACGACGAGCATAGTAAAATCGTACCAACGATTTATACGTGTCCAAGGAAAGTCTTGCTGAGTAAGAGATTTTGTTTTCAGATCAAGTTGCATTTGAGCTCAAAATCCCTATAATAAGCCCCATATGTTTAAATATCGCGTTTGGTCTGTATTTCTTATTATTATAATTGCAGTACTCGGTTTTTTTGTATATGACTCGCAGGCAAATCCGCAGTCACGTTTTGCAAAGTATAAATTTACCCTTGGTCTTGACCTCAACGGTGGAACAGAGCTCGTCTATCGAGCAGATGTGTCTCGTATTCCAGAGTCTGAAATCTCTGGGGCAATGTCATCTCTTCGTGACGTAATCGAACGACGAGTTAATGTGTTTGGCGTGTCAGAACCTGTGGTGCAGGTGGAAGAAGCAGGATTGATTTCTGGACAAAAGGATCAGCGACTTATGGTTGAGCTTCCTGGTGTTGCTGATGTTGAACAGGCTATTAAAATGCTTGGAGAAACTCCACGACTTGAATTCATGCTTGTACGACCAGAAGCAAAAGGACTTTCTGAAGCAGAGCTGAAAACAAAATCAGTTGATGAGGTATTTATGCCGACAGGTATTACGGGAGCACTTCTTTCAAAAGCGACACTTGAGTTTACTCAGTCTAATCAAGGTATTGCAGGTAAACCAACAGTGGGTCTTTCATTTAACGCAGAAGGAAAAGAATTGTTTGCAAAAGTGACTCGAGAAAATAAAGGGCAGGTGCTCGCTATCTTTCTTGACGGTGCACCGATTTCTACTCCTGTGATTAATGATGAAATTACTGATGGAAAAGCGGTTATCTCAGGTTCATTTACACGAGATGAAGCAAAGGCGCTTGTGCGTAATTTAAATTACGGAGCGCTTCCTGTGCCAATTGAACTTCTATCTACTCAGACAGTGGGACCATCACTTGGTGTGAATGCACAGCAAGCCGGAGTAAAAGCTGGTGTTGTGGGCTTCCTCATACTTGCACTCTTTCTCGTGCTCTACTACCGACTCCCAGGGTTTGTATCAGTTGTTTCTTTGTTGATGTATGCAGTTGTATCTCTCGTACTCTTTAAGTTTATTCCGGTAACACTCACCGCTGCAGGTATTGCAGGGTTTATTCTCTCTATTGGTATGGCAGTGGATGCAAACGTACTTATCTTTGAGCGATTCAAAGAAGAGCTTAAAAAAGGAAATACGATTAGTGATGCGATGTCTCTCGGGTTCTCACGAGCATGGCTTTCAATTCGTGATTCAAACATCTCATCGATGATCACTGCGCTCGTGCTCTTTTGGCTCGGAACATCTGCGGTGAAAGGATTTGCGCTCACGTTTGGTATTGGAGTGCTTGTATCAATGTTTACTGCAATCACTGTGTCACGAACATTTCTCACTGCAATCAGTCCAAAGACAGATTCAGCTTTCAAACGATTTCTCTTTAGTAATGGATTGCATATACGGTAAGATCATATTTAACATTAATACTCACTATCATGTTTATCGTTAAAAAAAGAATTATATTTTTCATCATCTCAATCATCCTTATCGCAGGATCTTTCGGGGTGATCGCAAAATATGGGCTCAACTACGGAATTGATTTTAAAGGAGGATCGATTCTTGAAGTCACATATGTGGACGTAGAAGGTTCAGTCACACCAACACTCGAGCAGGTTAAAACTATTCTCTCTGATGTTGGTCTTTCAAATGTACTTGTTTCTCCACGAGGAGAGAAAGGGTATGTCATGAAAATGCGAGAGCTTTCTCAGGAAGAAAAAAATGGAGTAATCCGAGCTCTTACATCTTCAGGTGCTAACCCGGTGATGGTAGAGAAGTTTAACTCAATTGGTCCTATTGTGGGAGATGAACTTCGTTCAAAAGCATATGTAGCGATTGCAGTGGTGCTCTTCTGTATCATTCTCTTTATCCTCTTTGCATTCCGAAAAGTAAGAAATCCATTAAATTATGGTATCGCCACTATTGCTGCACTTGCACATGATGTGATTATTCCAACAGGTGTGTATGTGCTCTGGTCACAATACACAGGTGCAGAAATTGATTTGTTGTTTGTGTCAGCGCTTCTTGCGATTCTTGGGTATTCTGTGCATGATACGATTGTGGTGTTTGATCGAGTGCGAGAAAATGTACTCAAAAATAGTAATGTGAAAAATGGCCTTTCATTTGAACAGTCAGTTGGTGCATCGGTAACAGAAACAATGGCTCGATCCATTAACACATCACTTACAACCGCAATCATGCTTGTTGCACTGTACTTCATTGGTGGGGCTGCTACACAAAACTTCGCTTTCATTCTTTTGGCAGGTATTGTAGTGGGAACATATTCATCTATCTTTATTGCATCACCATTGTTGGTTACCCTTGAAGGATTTCGAAAAAATAAATAAAAATCTCTGTATGTTAAAAAACCGGACAACCGGTTTTTTGTTGACAAAGCCCGTCGAAGCGGGTTTTGTATTTTTATATATAAAAACTACCCCCGCCGGTTGTGCCGGCGGGGTGGGTGGAAGATTTAGTGTTTTTTCCACCAGAAATCTTTGTATTTACGGCTGGTGATGCGGCCGTAACCGTACCACATTATACCGGCTTGGTGGTTGCTAAACCCCTTATTTTCACTACAAGAAACCTTGTGAAGGTCTTCCAGAGCCCCAGTCTTGTTGTTATTGATTTCGATGGTGCACCATTGGTGGCCATCTTTTCCATCTGCCGGTCGTAAAACGGCTGTCACCTCCATTGAGTATCTTTGGACACCAATATATTCAATCCCAGCGAACAATAAGACAAAGAAAAAGGTAAACCATATTTTTACTAGCATTTGAATTTTCTCCTATCAAAAATATAAATTATATTAAACATTTGTCAATATATTTGGTTTCTCTCGTATAACCCCGAAAAACCCATGTTTTTAGGGTGGAAAACAGACTTGACTTCCTTTGAAATATGGCTATACTGTATGGGTGCTTGAAAAAGAGCACAAATGAAGAGTTCGTTGACATTTCAATATTGAATTAAGAAGACTGGTGGTCTGTGATTTAGATCAAAGGCCACCAATGAATGAGAATGCAAGTTCTCAAATTTCTTTTAATTTCGGATAGTAGTGAATACTTTCAACACTACGATTTTTACAATTCAACAATCATAAACAGCACAAACCAGAAAATAGAGATTAGTTTTACTATCCTTTATTTTGTTCCGTTCTCTCGAGAAAGTTTTAAACTTTTTACCAAGAGTTTGATCCTAGCTCAGGATGAACGCTGGCGGCGTGGATAAGGCATGCAAGTCGAGCGCCCCGCAAGGGGAGCGGCGAACGAGGTAGTAACACGTTGGTACGTACCCTTTAGTCAGGAATAACTAGTCGAAAGATTAGCTAATACTTGATAGTCTCTTCGGAGTAAAGATTTATCGCTAAAGGAACGGCCTGCGGAGTATCAGCTAGTTGGTAAGGTAATGGCTTACCAAGGCTATGACGCTTAGAGGACCTGAGAGGGTGACCCTCACCGATGGTACTGAGACACGGACCATACACCTACGGGTGGCTGCA
>DBEI01000016.1 GCA_002294445.1 Patescibacteria group bacterium UBA910 | reverse complement strand
ACAAATCTTTCTTCTCCACTAGAATCTCTTTCTCTTGGAACATCAATATTAGCAAATACATGGACATATGTATCTTTTAACTTTGGATCAACTACACGTACTGCAATAAAAAGTTATGGTCTTCATATTGCGAACCTCTCTTCTATGAGAAATGCTACTGTTAATATTGACAGTTTTGCTATTGGCGCAACTTCTTCTTTTGTTCCTGTGTTTTCTGGGAGAGATATTATTGTAAGTGCTATTACATTAAATAGTGGTAATACCATTACCATTAGTTATGGAAGTGGGGGAGGCGCAAGCGGAGCAGTAGCTCCCTCTACACCAGGAGTTAATACATTTACGATAAAATCAAAAAATGTCGACTCTGGTACACTGACAGGTATAAATACTTCTCCCACGGTCACCGTATATGATACCACCGCACCGACAGTATCTCTTACAGCTCCAAATAATGCTACGACTATTTACGGAGCATCAGTGTCACTTACAGCAAATGCGTCAGACAATGTGGCTGTTGCAGGGGTGAGGTTTTATATTGACGGCTCTCTGATTGGTGCAGAAGATACTAGTGCGCCATATAGTGTGACTCTCGATTCAACAACAAAAAGTGATGGAACTCATACGCTTGTTGCTGTTGCAAGGGACACATCAAATAATTATGCAACTTCAACTGCCGCGACGGTGACCATTGATAATTCTGCTCCAATACTCACATCTACTTCACTTTCTTCAAATAATGCTTCTACTACGTTGGCAAGAACTGGAGATAGGATAACACTCACTTTTACGTCTAATGAAGTTATTTCCACACCAACAGTCGTATTTACGTCAGGTGGGGTGACTGCAAGTTCAACTCCATTGATTACCAATGTATCAGGAAATACCTGGACTGCTTCGTATATTTCAACTTCTTCAAACACGGATGGAAGTATTGGATTTACAGTCACTGCAACAGATAGTTCTGGAAACTCTTCAAATACATCAACTCTCATTTCGGGTACTGGTGTGGTGTTTGATAAGACATCTCCAACTTTATCTTCAGTCGCTCTTGCATCCAATAATGCAAGTACAACATTGGTAAAAGTGGGGAATATCGTAACACTTACATTTACGGCGAGTGAAGCGATTTCCACCCCTACAGTTTCTTTTAGTTCTGGTGGTAATCCAGTACAACAAAGTGTTACAGTTACAAACACATCTGGTAATAATTGGTCTGCAACATATACTACAGATGCGAATGATAGTGGAGGATCGGTGACATATAGTATTAGTGGTTTTTCTGATCAAGCTGGAAACAGTGGTTCAACAGTGACTACAGGAAGTGGCTCTGTTACCTTTGATAAAACACGACCGACTATTTCATCTATCTCATCATCTGCAAATAATCCAACCGCAAATTCCCCGATTCCTGTGAGTATTACCTTCAGCGAAAATGTGTCCGGTTTTACTCTGAGTGATATTTCTGTTTCAAATGCAACCGTCTCTAACCTCAGTGGTAGTGGGTCTTCGTATACATTTGAAGTTACGCCTACTGCAAATGGAGTTGTTACTGTAAGCGTGGGTGCTGATGCGGTACAGGATACAGCTGGAAATTCTAATTCAGATAACTCTCAACTCTCACGTACATTTAGCAGTCTGCGACCTACGGTCTCGGTAAGTACCACAGTGTCCAGTCCAACCAATTCAAATTTGATCCATGTCACTGTCACATTTAGTGCGAATGTAACAGGATTTGCTGTTGGAGATATTGAAAATACAGTGACAAATGGAAGTGTTGCAAATTTCGCAGGAAGTGGTTCGGTGTATACGTTTGATATAGTACCTGCAAGTGATGGTACTGTAAGTATGACTATTCCTGCAGGTGTGACTGTTGATGCGGAAACAGGTTCAAATCAAAACTTTGCATCGTCCCTCTTTAGTATTTCATATGACTCGACAAAACCAACTCTCAGTGAAATCACTCCTGTGTCTACTCCTACAAAAAATACGACACCTCAATATACTTTTAATACAACAGAAGGTGGTACAGTCACATATGAAGGTGGTTGTACCTCAGATACGACGTCGGTGAGTGCAGGAAACAGTACAGTCACTTTCTCGACATTACCTGATGGTAATTATTCATGTGTGATACGGATAACAGATAGTGCTGGTAACACAAATTCACTTTCGTTGACTCCTTTTAGTGTAGATACTGGTGCACCGGTTGTTACGGTTAGTGCTGCAAACCCTTCGGCACATGGGGCAACTATACGTTGGAGTACCGACGAGTCTGCTTCTTCTGTTGTCTATTATGGTCCCACTGCTTCATATGGGTCTTCAACACCACAGATCAGTACATCTGACAGGGAAACTCCAAAAACAGTAATTATTTCAGATCTTATTTCGTGTGCGACATATCATTACAAGGTATATGCCACTGATGCATCAGGTAACCAAGGTAGTAGTGTTGATGATACATTTACTACTAGGAATTGTGCTGGTGACGCTGATGTTTCTGCACAAATAAGTACATTTATAAATCGGAGTATTGGAGGAAGTTTAAGCTTGTTATCTTTAGGTAAAGGACTCTCATTGAACATACCAGCAAATTTTTCAGGATTGGATTCAAGTTTTCAGATAAAAAAGCTTAATAAAACCACTGCGCTTAATGCTATCAGCACACCTGCTGATTATCAGGTTGTCGGTGATTTTGTGTATGACTTACATTCTATTCCATATACGCAAGCAGCAATTACTGCTTTTAATAATCCTATTGAAGTAAGTATTAATTATAATTCATCCGATGCGACAGGGTTAGATGAAAGTACGTTTAAAATATATAGACATGACGACAGTGTATGGAATCAACTTTCAGGATGTTCTGTTGACAGAAATTCACACAATGTTACTTGTACCACAAATCATTTCTCAACCTTTTCTCTTTTTGGACAAACCACAGCAACATCAACTACAATCGATAATTCTGCAACACAGACACCGGTAGTAACACCTATAGGAAATGGCCCCCCATTGTTTATGGGTCAGATTAATACTCAGTCATATATTGGAACAACAACAAAATATCAGTTTAAACGATTTCTTAAAACAGGATCACAAGGGGATGATGTGAAAGAGTTGCAAATGTTTTTGAATTCTAATGGTTTTACTGTTGCAACGTCGGGAGCTGGGTCTTTAGGAAATGAAACTATATATTTCGGTAAGGCTTTGAAATCTGCGTTGGTAAGGTTTCAAGAAGCATATCCTTCAGAAATACTTACTCCACAAGGATTGCTTAAAGGTACAGGTAACTTTTTTGCTTATACATTAAAGTTTGTTAATGCATTTATTATGGGTCTCAAGTGATCAATCAGTGAGTCATCGACCTCTAGCATCTTCTGTTGTGCTAACAGTGTTGTGATTATATGTAAAAGTCTATCGAGAAAGAAGATTGTGTAAATATTGTTTAAACTCATTGAGTAGGATATTCTAAGAGTCGGGAGGTGAGTGTGGAGCTCATTCGTACAATGCATAAAGCAGAAATTATCTATACACAGTCTTTGAGAGGAGAATGTGTGATCTGTGGCTGGAGGCATCTAACCTTTCATATCAAAGGAAATGAACGAGACAAGTCTCGTGCCACACAGCTACTTATTGATGTTCATGACAATCGTAATGTGTGTGCGGGGCGAATAGTGATCAGTGAATAGAACTTCAGTATATACTGAAGTTCTTTTGTATATAATGGGGAAAATTAAGTGTTGCTCTTGCAAACTCTTTGATATACTGAGTATATGGAACGTATCTCAAACGCACCTCTTACATTTAAAACTCCTGAGGAAGAAATAGCGTATCTTCGTGAACAAGTAGCTTCACGCGAAAATGAGCTTCGCGAGAAAAAAGTCTTGTTAAGTGGTGAGACCGCTGCTTCTGAGCAGATTTCAAAATATCGAGATAAGTTAGCTACAGATGTATTACATCAAAATTTTGTATTACCTGAGAAAAAAGTGCAGGAGGTGGTGCTCAATCTCGCACCTGAGCTTCATGATAAAAAGATGAGCGAGCTTATGGGGCTTATGCAGACAAAAGGTGTAAAAAATACACTCTCTGTACTTTCTGCACTTAAAGACCCTCATCTCGAAGATGATTTTCATCGAATGCTTATTCAGTATTTACAAGGTGGATATTCAGTTAAAAATATTCCAGAAAAAGTAGAACGTGCCGGAGGCTTGGTAATGTATGAAGTGGTGCTCCCTGAAGCAGAAGAAGGAAAAACACGTACTCCAAAAGAGACTGTGTCTGCAATGCAACAGTTTCTCGTGGGTATGGACTCCATCACTTCATCAAAAGGAGACAAAGATAATTATTTTACTCTTGAGATCGCTAATGCAGAGGGGAGTGAGCAGTTTATCTTTTATGTGGCAGTACCACGCACTAAAAAAGATTTGTTTGAAAAACAGATTACTTCTGTGTTTCCTGGTGTAAAGTTTTCTATTGACCCAAATGACTATAATATCTTTAATGAGGAGGGTGTGTCGGTGGGTGGCTACGTGACAGTGAAAGAAACAGCATTGTTGCCGGTAAAAACAATTGAAGATTTCGATATTGATCCACTAACCGTTATCTTAAATTCATTTTCAAAAATACAAAAAACTGGTGAAGGCGCAGCACTTCAGATGGTGATCAAACCTTCAGGTGATGTGTATGATAAGCATTTTAAATATGGGCTTTCTCAATTTGAAAAAGGCGTACCGTTGAAGGAGGCGTTGGGAAGTAATTCTTTTATGGAAGGATTTGGTTCAGCACTCAAAAATTTGTTTATGCCGATCAAGGTAGAAGAGGAAGGGGGCGAGAAGAAACCAGTAAATCCAGAGGAAGTAAGTGCAATTAAGAGAAAAATTGCTGAGAGAATATATCCTACAAATATTCGTATTATTGTCTCTGGTAATTCACGTCCTGAAGCGGAAAAAATCCTTGGAGAAATAGAATCAAGTTTACATCAGTTTAGTAAACAACATGAAAATTCCTTTACGTTAGTACGACTAGAAAAAGGTGCTTTTTCAAAACTCACTCGAGATTTTTCTTTCCGTATGTTTAGTGAAGATACGGTGTGTCCTCTCAACGGTAAAGAAATTGCAACATTTTTCCATTTCCCAAACTCATCGTACGCAGTGCAACCGCAACTCAAAACCGCACAAAGTATTTCAGCGCCTGCACCGCAAGATCTACCTCATCAAGGGATAACATTGGGGGTAAATTCGTATCGTAATATAGATACAACCATATATATGTCTGCAGAAGATCGCCTCCGACATTTTTATGCGATTGGACAGACTGGTACAGGTAAGTCTACTTTGCTTAAAAATATGATTATTCAGGATATCCAAAATGGAGATGGTGTCTGTATGATCGATCCTCACGGGGTTGATATTCTTGAAGTTCTCGCTAACGTTCCAAAGAATCGTATAGACGATGTTATTTATTTTGATCCAAGTTATGTTGATCGACCAATGGCGCTCAATATGCTCGAGTATGACAGAAGTCATCCAGAGCAGAAGACATTTGTTGTTAATGAGCTTTTTAATATCTTTCAAAAGCTTTATGGAGGTAACCCTGAATCAATGGGACCAATGTTTGAACAATACTTCCGAAATGCAACGATGCTTGTGATTGAAGATCCTGATACAGGTTGTACACTTCTCGATGTGTCTCGTGTGATGGCAGATAAGAAGTTTCGTGATTTGAAGATTTCTCGATGTAAAAATCCGATTGTAGTTCAGTTTTGGACGGAGGTTGCAGAAAAGGCGGGTGGAGAAGCTTCACTTGCAAATATTGTGCCGTATATCACCAGTAAGTTTGATGTGTTCCTTGCAAACGATGTGATGCGACCTTTGATTGCTCAAGAAAAGTCTTCTTTTGATTTCAGACATATCATGGATAATAAGAAAATACTTCTTGTGAATCTTGCAAAAGGAAGATTGGGTGATATTAATGCAAATTTGATTGGACTTATTTTGGTGGGCAAAATTTTGATGGCTGCACTTTCACGTGTAGATTCAATATCGACTGGTTTTCCTCCGTTTTATCTTTATATTGATGAGTTTCAGAATATTACTACCAATTCTATCGCAACGATTCTGTCTGAAGCTCGAAAATATAAACTTTCTTTGAATGTTGCTCATCAGTTTATCGCACAGCTCGATCAGAATATTCGTGATGCGGTCTTTGGTAACGTGGGGTCAATGTGTAGTTTTCGTATTAGTGCCGAAGATGCTGAATATTTAGAAAAACAATTTGCACCTGTATTTAGTGCAAAAGATATTATGAGTATTGATAATTATAATGCGATTGTGAAGATGCTTGTACATGGAAAACCTGCAAAAGCATTTAATGTACGTATAGCACGACCACCTGTAGGTGAACCGGGAATGGTGGATAGTTTGAAACATTTGTCGTATCTCACTTATGGAGGTGATAAGGAAGAAATTGAAAAGACTATTTTGAGCAAATATAAAAAATAGATATAACTAAACCCCGTCGAGGGTTTAGTCGTCGACGGGGCAAATGTCCTCATTTGCTTGATGAGCTCTTTCCTCCAGCTCGGCAAGCATTCTACTTCTTCTTCGGGCTTCTTCTCTTCTGTTGTTTTTTCTTTTTTCTGCACCACGTTTACCGAATGCAGAGAGGCGAGCGATATCACGGTTGAATATCGCTTTAAGAACAGCGGGTGGTTTTTGTCTGACCATACCCACCTCCTAAAAACAATTTTACTACTTATCTATTTTGTGTCAATAGTTACGCAAGCAGAGTGTCTACCACTTTTTTTACCACATCTCCATCAGCCTTTCCTTTGAGGTCTTTCATGAGCATGCCGACAAACTGTCCTGCTTTTGATTTTTCGATTTCTCCCATTTCTGCTTTCTTTGCAAGAGCGATTTTCATTACCTCTTCTTCAGACATCATTGCGGGAAGGTATGTTTCAAGAATCGCAAGTTCTGCTTTTTCGTCTTCTGCCAGTTCAGGGCGACCACCTTGTACAAATTGTTCAATTGAATCTTTTCGTTGTTTTACAGCGCGACGAATCACAGCGAGTGCTTCTTCGTCTGAAAGTGTGTCCTGAGGTGTTCGTTTGAGATTGACGAGCTCATTAGTAAACGCTGACATAATTCCACGGATAGTTTGGAGCTTTACCGCATCTTTTGCTTTCATTGCTTCGACCATATTATTTTTGATTTCAATCTGTAATGACATAATTATGTGTTTAGTTTATTGATGTTAAGATTACCACACTCATCTTATTTTTGGTAGAATACAGTACATATGGACATATCTTTAGTGATTATACTTATCCTTGCATTATGTGGTTTTTTTGGCATTATTATTTTTTTTGTTACTCGTCGTCCAAAAGAAAACAACGATATTGGCCTCAAGCTTGTGCTTGAACAAATCAATGAACTTTCCCGGACTGTTGATGCAAAAATATCTGAATCAAGTCGCCTGATGAATGATTCAGTGCGGATGCAATTTGGAGAGTCTGCTCAGCTTATTCGTAATGTGACCGAAGGACTCACAAAGCTTGATGAGACAAATCGCCAAGTAGTCTCTTTCACTGACCAGCTTCAATCACTTCAAGATATTCTCAAAAACCCAAAACAGCGAGGTATTTTGGGTGAATACTATCTGGAAACATTGTTAAAAAATGTGCTCCCTCCAGGGAGTTATGAAATGCAAAAAACATTTCCTGATGGTTCGATTGCGGATGCGGTAGTTTTTGTGAAAGATAAGATGATTCCGGTGGATTCGAAGTTTTCACTCGAAAACTATAATCGTATGGTGGAAACCACAGATCAGACAGAGAAAGATAGGCTTGAAAAACTTTTTATCAACGATCTCAAGCTTCGTATCGGAGAGACTGCAAAATATATTCAACCAAAAGAGGGAACGATGGATTTTGCATTTATGTTTATTCCGCATGAAGCAATCTATTATGATCTGCTAACCAATAAAATCGGGGGGTCAAAAGAGGATAATGAAAATCTTATTCAACGAGCAGCGGGGAAGAATAAGGTAATTATTGTCTCACCGACTTCTTTCATGGCGTATCTTCAGACTGTGCTCCAAGGGCTCCGAGCTATGCAAATAGAGGAGTCTGTAAAGGGGATTGTGAAGAACGTAGGAGAACTCCAGAAACACCTCAAGACTTACGAGGAATACCATGGAAAGCTCGGGAATGCCCTTTCTACCACGATAAACCACTACAATGCGACTGGGAAGGAGTTTAAGAAAATAGATAAGGATATTATGCGGATTACAGGCGAAAGTCTTGATTTTGACCCCCTTACGCTTGATAAACCAGATATGGAAGAGTAGTACTTGACTTATGTATAATATATGTTGTATAATGTTATGTGGGAGACAACAGAATGCATAACAGAATGCATATTGCGCTTTTTTTCTTTGCGAGCATGCTCGCGGCGTTTGCAGGCGACTATAAGGTCGCTGGGCTCGACCAGGCTGTCAGAGACATAAATAAGGTCTTTGTTGGTCAGGTGGATGAGGTAATCCTTCACCAAGAGGTTCATTACCGGACCGACTCCAAAGGTGCCATGAGCAGTATCTACGGCATCTTCAATGTGGGGTGTGCGGGAGGAGTCAAAAAAGAGCTGAACCTCGTGTTCTCAGGGGTCAGCTCGACCTCCGGTGACCAGATTGAAAAAGATCTGGTGGCGAGTGGGTACAGTACCCTGGGTCTACAAGACTCTATCGGAACGATCCTTGGGGACCGGAAACTGCAATTTGACCTTGGGGTCTTTGTGATAAAAAGAATCCGGGCCGCCTGCTATGAACCGGAAAACAAGCTGTTTGTCAGTCTGCGCCTCTGGGAAAATCTGGAGGGGCAGAGGCAGATATCCTCGGTCAAGGTGACCGAAGTGTTGTTTCAGAGGTTGAAGTGAAGAAGAGAGTCTCTCTCGGGGCCCTGCTGGCGTTTTGTCAGCAGGGCCTTTTTTGTTGCTTACCAGGCCTTGCTTT
>DBEI01000015.1 GCA_002294445.1 Patescibacteria group bacterium UBA910 | reverse complement strand
TTAAGTAAACATGCAGAATGGAGCGGACAAAAACTTACATATTTTGATGAAGAGAAAAAGGTTCATATCGTACCACATGTGCTAGAACCTACTGTAGGTCTCGATCGAAGTGTGCTTGCAGTGCTTTCATCTGCATATACCGAAGATGAGCTTGGGGGAGAAACACGAAGTCTTTTGAAGTTTTCTCCAAAAATTGCACCGGTGCTTGTTGCAGTTTCTCCACTGTTGAAAAACAAACCAGAGTTGGTCGCTAAAGCTCGAGAAGTATTTTCTGAACTCAAGAAAAAATTTGGTCGTGTGACTTTCGATGACAATGGAAATATCGGTAAACGATATCGAAGACAAGATGAAATTGGTACACCATTCTGTGTGGTGATTGATTTTGAGACTATTGAGCAGGGAACAGGGGTGACTATTCGCGACCGAGACACCGGTGAACAGAAACGAATGCAAATCGAAGAACTTATTACATATATCGAAGAAAAAATAAATTAAATCTTAAAAATATTAAGATAAAATAAGACACAAAAATGACCTTTGAACAAGGTCTTTTGTATTTTATACAAGCGTGCTATATTCACCGTGCTTTTCGAAACACCTCTATGAAATTTACCCAAAAAAAGCTTAAAAACGGCATCAAACTCATGCTTGCGCCCATGAAAGACTCGTTGTCTACTACGGTCTTTGTAATGGTGCATACAGGCTCAAAATACGAGACAAAGGGTAATAATGGTATTTCTCATTTCCTTGAGCATATGTGTTTTAAGGGTACAAAAAGACGTCCAACAGCGATGGATATATCGAAAGCTCTCGATGAAATAGGTTCTCAGTACAATGCGTTTACGTCTCAGGAATTTACTGGATATTATGCTAAGGCTCATCCAAAACATACAGATACACTCATTGATGTGATATCTGACATTTATCTTAATCCTACTTTTGATCCAAAAGAACTTCAGAAGGAGAAAGGGGTGATCATTGAAGAGATCAACATGTATGAAGATATGCCACATAAACAAGTGGAAAATATTTTCGCTCAAGCAATGTATGGTGATCAGCCTGCGGGATATCCAATCATCGGAAGCAAAGAAAATATCAAAAAAATGAATGAACGTGACTTGCAAAAATATTGGGCTAGCCACTATGTAGCAAGTGCTACCACAGTGCTTGTGTCAGGTAATGTAGATACTCGTACAATTACAAAGAAAATTGAAAAAGCATTTACAGGTATTTCTCGGAGTGCAAAAGCAAAAAAACGACCGGTGGTAGAACCCCAGAATCGACCAAAAATTCTTTTGAAATACAGAAAGACTGATCAGGCGCATCTCGTGCTTGGGGTGAGGTCGTATTCAGGAAAACACAAGTTATCTCCAGCACTTAAAGTGCTTGATGCTGTGTTGGGTGGAGGAATGAGCTCTCGTCTCTTTCAGAAACTCCGAGAAGAAATGGGCGTGGGGTACTATCTCCGTACAACAATCGATGAATATACTGATCATGGGTACTTTTCCGTCTCGCTTGGTGTTGACTCATCTCGATTTGTCGAAGTGATTGAAGCAACACTGCGAGAATGTGAAATATTGAGAACAGAACTTGTCACAAAATCTGAGTTAGAAAAAGCAAAAGAATATTTGATTGGTAACACTATACTTTCACTCGAGTCGTCAGATGCAATGGCAGAGTATTTTGCAATGCAGGATATAACAGGAGAGGAGATTACTAATGTAGATAAATTGATACAAAAGATTCGAAAGGTTACCTCTGAAGATGTGCGTCGAGTGGCAAAAGAAATTTTTGCAAATGATCGTCTTGTGCTTGGTGTAGTTGGTCCAGTGAAGGAAACTGAGTCGCTCAAAAGAGCTTTTCGGTTTAAGTAAACTTGTATATTCCATAATGACTTGATTTGTTGCTTTGTGTTACTATAAACGTATGGAACAATTCTCTAACAACAACACAATACATATCAGTGTAGGTACAATTATAAAAACAATCGTAGTTATAGTGCTTTTTTATGGAGCATATCTTCTGAGAGATTTAATACTGATAGTATTACTTTCTATTATCATTGCATCTTCGGTTGAACCAATGACTCGATGGTTTGTGGAGAGAAAAATACCGAGATTGCTTGGAGTGATTTTGATTTATCTTACACTCGCAGCGATACTTGCCGGATCTGTATTTTATCTACTTATCCCACTTCTTTCAGAATCTACTGATGTCTTAAGAAATCTCCCTTCATATTTGAGTTCACAGACGGTTGAGCAGACGCTTCCTGCCACAGGTTTTCTTGCTGATCAGTCTTCATTTGTATCTGGTATTAAAAATGCCATCAATCTCAAGGAAGTGGTGGGAGGTATTAACGCGATGATTGAAGGGTTCTCTACAGGAGCATTCAATACAATAGCGTATGTCTTTGGTGGAGTGGTGTCTTTTGTACTTATGATTGTTCTTTCGTTTTATCTTTCTGTGGATGAAAATGGAGTGGCGAAATTTCTTCGTATTATCAC
>DBEI01000022.1:1107-9407 GCA_002294445.1 Patescibacteria group bacterium UBA910 | reverse complement strand
TCCAACCACCACCGCATCAGTATCATCTGGTCGCAGAAACCGCCCTTCAATAATTGCAGACGATATTCCTGTTGTTTGATCTTCAAGAGCAGGATTTATACCAGTCACCACTCCACTTGTTGTATTTGCTTCTTCTGTAAAATCAATACGCTCTTTGTAAGTACCTTCCAGTACACCACCTTCGGTGTATCGAGGTGAATACGCAACAAGCCAGGGCAGATTTTTTACAATACTGATAATTTCAGTACTCCCTTCTATATATGTTCTCTTTGGAAGATTTGAAATGATTATATCTCCTGCATATTTTTCTTTAAACACATTAGAGGAGGATTGAATAAGTCCAACAAGCACTCCTCGCACTACCACAAGATTCAAAAAAGTAAGCATCATCACAAAAATAATTGATGCTGTGGTACCAATACTTGATCGTCGCACTTGCCTGAGCGCCAAAAAAAAACCTAAAGAAAGAGAGGTCTTCAGTGTGCTTTTTGAAGTAGCGTGTTCCATCTCTTAATACTACCATAGACAGTTAACAGGTCAACGATATACACGTTGATAATTACTTCACCCCCTTACAATTAGTCGCAGGAGTGTACCCCTTTTCACGAGCAAGTGCTGCGGATGCAAAAACTACTCTGTTTTCTGGTTTAATGCGGTTCAACGCTCCGCACCATGGAAGATAGTATTTGGTACCCTTTTTAGAACCTATCACTTCCCCACTTGAAGCTGGTTGTATGGTTGTTTGTGGCGCTTCTACCACCTCAGATGTCTCCACTTGATGTTTTATAACAGAGACTGGAGAATAGTCTTTTTCAAGTGCCGAAAGTCTCCCGAGACCAAAAAAGAGGAGGGCTCCAAGCACAATAGATAAGAATGTAAAAAGGGGCTTGATTTTTAAGGCAAAGTCTTTTATACTATTCATCACTTACTTATATTAACAGAAAAACACTATGGCAACCAAAAAGGCCGGAGGTTCAACAAAAAATGGCCGAGATTCGAATCCAAAGTATCTCGGAGTAAAGTTGACTGAAGGCCAATCAGCACGAACAGGTTCTATCATCATCCGACAGCGTGGGACAGATGTTTTGCCTGGAAAAAACGTAGGAATGGGTAAAGATCACACTCTCTTTGCACTCAAAGATGGTACTGTTTCATTTGGTACAAAACGAAAAACTCACTTCGACGACAGTATCGTAACAAAGAAAATTGTTCACGTTATCTAAACCAACGAATCAAAAACCCCTACACTAGATGTAGGGGTTTTTGATATCGATTCCTATTTAATTCCTTCGATCGAAATTTTTAGATTTGCTTTCTTCCCTCCAACCTCTACAAGCACTTCGTAGTTTCCGATTTCTTTTAGTGGTTTATCAAGCACAATAAAATCTGGATGAATGGTTACGTTTGCTTGTTTCTTTACTGCCTCAACAATTTCATCCTTATGAATACCTGCAAAAAGATGTCCTTTGTCGTTTGCTTTACCTGAGATTATAACTGTAAGTGAAGCAATGGTTTCAAGATTTTTTGCAAGCAAGGCCTCCTGCACTTTTCGATCGGCATCTGATGTATTTTTAAGTATTTCTATTTTTCGCACATTTGCTTCTGTAGCAGGAATACCGAGTCCTCGAGGGATAATAAAGTTTTGTGCATATCCATCTGCAATATTTTTAATCTCGTGCTTTTTGCCGATTTTGGCAACATCTTTCAGTAAAATTATTTTCATATCGACACTATATCACAAAATGTTTGTTTAAAAAATATATGAAAAACCCGCTTCACCTCTTGAAGCGGGTTTTGATGAATTCAACAGATTCTAGGAAGATCTGTTGAATATAGCTAACCTCAGCAATAACGAGGTCATATACGATCACACTCATAAGAGCGGTGACCGTGATGAAAAAAACAAGATAGTTTAACATACTGATAAAACAGTATGTTAAATATTGCTATTTGTCAAGTTCTTCAATCGCACGCTTAAGCTGACTGTCTTCCCCTGTTGCTTTAAACTTTTCTACATCAAAATCAACATCAATCTGTGGCTCGATACCAGCTTTAGAGATCGAATGTCCGTTTGGAGTAAGCCATTTCGCAATCGTCACCTTCAGTGATGTTTGTGGCGTGATTTCTACAAGTTCCTGTACAGATCCTTTACCATATGATTTTTTACCAACTAATACAGCCTTACCTTGTTCAGACAACGCTCCAGCCAAAATCTCAGATGCAGATGCTGAACCACCGTCGATAAGGATAGCGAATTTTAATTTATCACTAAATATATTGTATCCTCGGCTACGATATTCGTTGCCAAATGCCAGATTTTTTGATTGTTCAGATACAATAAGTTTTCCAGAAGGTAGAAACCAACTTGCTATATCTACCGCAGCCTCAAGATATCCACCAGGGTTACCTCGAAGATCAAGGACCAGTTTGTATTTACCTGATTCTACAAACGATCGAAGTGCTTTTCTAAACTCATCTGCAGATTGTGCTGAGAATGAATACATACGGATCACAAATACATCACCAATTGTTTCAGTCTTCATTGCAGGCACATTGATCACATCTCTCACTACGGATATCTCAATTGGTTCAGTGCTTGTACCACGAATAATTGAGAAAGTTACAGTGGTACCTTTTGGACCTTTAATACGTTTAATTGCTTCCACAGTATTTATACCCTGCGTAGTCTTTTTATCTATACCAATAATTTTATCCCCTGCCTTAATACCTGCTTTATATGCCGGAGTGTCTTTCAGTGGTGCAATAACTGTAAGAATACCGTCTTTTACATCCACTTCCATTCCCACACCTTCAAATGCGCCACTGATTTGCTCTCCAAATGCTTTTGCTTCTACAGGAGGGAAAAAGACTGTATACGGGTCACCTGTTGATGCAGCCAGACCCTGTATAGCCCCCCATACTTTCTCTTGATCTGTTGGTGTGGTGCTAGAAGTAGTTGGGACATATTTTTCATTTATCACATTCCATGCTTTCCAAAAAGTATCAAAATCTAGATTTGTAGGGGCATTTTTATGATCGACTCCGCTCACGAGTGCCATCTGGGATACATTGTATTCACCAGTCTTAAAACCAAGTAAAAAGGTAACCGCAAGAACAACGATAAAAACACTGATAATATTTGCATGTGCGCGAAGTTTTTCTTTCATTGTTTTTTATTATTACACACCAATTCACTCTTTGGCGAATATGTGATGTTGAAAACCTTTGAATGAATATAATGTCTTGATATACTAGACATATGATACAAAAACACACTTGGAACAAAGAAGTATGGATCGACATTGATCATGGCACAACAGAAGAATTTGAGTCTATTATAGCTGACTATGATCTAGATCCATATGTTGCAAGAGAAATCGGTTCTCCTACACCAAAATCACGGATTGAATTCCATAAAGAATACATTTACCTTATTCTTCATTTCCCTGTATTTAAACACACCCACAGCAACAAACTCAAACAAGAAATTGATTTTGTCATCGGCAAAAATTTTCTTCTCACTGTACACTACGATACAGTAGACGCACTTCATAAACTATCTAAAGAATTGGAGGTGGAGGAAATCCTATCAAAAAATTTTGATTCTACTGGCCACCACATATTTGGTCTCCTCTTTAGAGAATTATACGCAGGAATAAACGAAGAACTTGCATACATAGAATCATGGAGTGAAAGTATCACAGAAGAAATATTTGAAGGAAATGAAAAAGAAATGGTATTTGAAATTTCTGAAGCAATCAGAACATTACTTGAATTCAAAAAAATAACTGATTCGCACAGAGAGATTCTTGATTTTCTTAGAGATGGTGGTGGACACATACTTGGTAAAAAATTTACAGAAGATATAGATGCGATACTTCTCGAGTACCATCGTCTTCGAGATCTTATACATGCAAACACCGAAATACTTCGAGAACTACGCGAGACGAACAACTCTCTCCTTTCCACAAAACAAAACGAGACCATAAAAACACTGACTGTCCTTGCATTTATCACACTCCCGCTTACATTTATTTCAGGACTCTTTGCAATGGACGTAACAACACCATTCCATGAAAATCCTATGGGTTTTTATATTATCCTTGGCCTAATGATTACGGTAGCTCTCTGCATGATTATCATTGCGCGTACTAAAAAATGGCTTTAATCTGAAGTTATGGATATTTATCTTCACAACACATATACAGGCAAAGATGAACTATTTACTCCGATACAACCCGGTGTTGTTTCAATGTATAACTGTGGACCAACCGTCTACAACTATGCACACATTGGCAACATGCGAAGCTTTGTGTTTGCAGACACGCTCCGCAGGATGTTTGAATGGAACGGCTACACAGTAAAGCAAGTGATGAATATTACAGATGTAGGACACCTTACGAGCGATGGTGATACTGGCGAAGACAAAGTAGAAAAAATGGCGCGCACACAAGGCATGACCGCACACCAAATCACTCTTTTCTATACCAATGCTTTCATGAAAGACCTTGAAGCACTTGGTATTAATCCTGCTCATATTACTTTCCCGAAAGCAACCGAGCATATTCCTGAACAAATAGCGATGATACAAGACCTTGAAAAACAAGGTTTTACGTACACCACCTCTGATGGCGTATACTTTGATACTGCAAAATTTCCTGACTATGGAAAGCTTGGAAACATACACCTCGCAGGTCTCGAAGAAGGCGCGCGTATTGGTGAAAATTCAGAGAAAAGAAATCTTACCGACTTTGCTCTCTGGAAATTTTCAGGAGAAGGAGAAAAAAGACAACAAGAGTGGCAAAGCCCATGGGGTGTTGGTTTCCCTGGTTGGCATATTGAGTGTTCAGCGATGTCGATAAAATATCTCGGTGATGAATTTGATATTCACACAGGAGGAATTGACCACGTCCCCGTACACCACAACAATGAAATCGCTCAGTCTGTATGCTCTGGACACAAATTTGCACATTACTGGATGCACAATGCATTTCTCAACACTACTGGAGAAAAAATGGCAAAGTCAGGTGATAACTTTATCAAAGTTTCAACGCTTATTGAAAAAGGTTTTGATCCCCTTGCGTACCGCTACCTTCTGTTCACCTCTCACTACTCTTCACCTATGGAGTTTAGTTTTGAAGCACTCACCAGTGCGGAGACTGCACTCAAACGTCTTCGACGATTCATTCATAACACAGAAGATATGGAACATATTGCCGATCAAAGCCACCTCGTTGCTCATCGACAGAAATTTACAGAACATATCAACGACAACCTTGATACACCAAAAGCTCTGGCACTTGTGTGGGAAATTATAAAAGATACTTCGTTGAGTTTCCAAGACAAAAAAGCTCTTATTCTTTCTTTTGATGCAGTGCTTGGACTCAATTTACACACACAGCCGGAAATCGAAATTCCTCTTGAAGTCCAGGAGCTCATCCTCGCTCGTAATACTGCTCGCGAAAACAAAGATTTTGAGCTTTCAGACTCACTTCGTACTCAAATCGAAGCACTTGGTTTTGAAGTATTAGATACTTCAGAAGGGACAAAGGTAGAAAAACGCTAATATTGCTTTTTATATAATATATTGTATATTACTTGTCAGGAGACCCTATATGGCACTTGTACTACCGATGATTGGAATTATTGTATGCGTAATTGCATTCGTGTGTGGAGTGTATTTTTCCACCATAGCAGTTGCGTTACTGAGCATCACCTCATTTGTCGCCACCTGGATAATATTCAGGTCAATACCTGATGAAGGCCTCACGATTTTTATGAAAATCTCAGGCTGGATTGTCGTATGCGCCTCAAATCTGGTGATGTGGATTACCACCTACAACGTTCAAGACAAAAAATGGTTAAGTGATTTCATAAAGACATACGTGCTTAGATGATCACCCCCCCCCGCAAGATGTGCTACAAAGACCCGCTTGCGGGTTTTTGTGTATAATTTTCTTTATCCCCACTTTACACACAAGATATAAACTTTTTTCAAGTAGTCGTCACTCTGAGGTGAGTGTTACAATATCTCCATGGCAGACATTAGAGGACTTCGAATCCCACCACAAAACATAGATGCAGAAATGGCCCTTCTTGGTTCCGTACTTCTTCGTCCAGATATTCTGTACGATATTATGGACCTCATTAAAAACGATTCATTCTACTCAGAGCGTCATCGCACTATTTACGATATGATGCTTGAGCTTTTCAACAAACGACAGCCGGTCGACCTCCTTTCCCTATCTTCACGTCTCAAAGAAACAAACAAACTTGAAGCAATCGGTGGGAGCGCATACTTAGCAGAGCTCGTAAATATTGTTCCGTCTTCTTCAAATGCTGTGTACTATGCTCAAATAGTGCAAAAAAAACATTTGATGCGTCGACTTATTGAAGCCTCTGATCATATCGGGGGGTTGGGTTATGCAGAAGAAGGAGAACTTGAGGAAGTGCTCGATCAAGCAGAAAAAAAACTGTTTGAGGTAACCAACACATCAACTCACCATAAGTTTGTACCACTCAAAGACGAACTTCATGAAGCATGGGAGCGTCTCGACCGACTTCACAACTCAAAAGAAGAAATGCGTGGTATTCCCACTGGTTTTAAAGATATTGATAGTAAACTCGCAGGTTTCCAAAAAGCAGACCTTATCATTCTCGCAGCCCGACCATCAATGGGTAAGACTTCTCTTGCACTTGATATTGCTCGACAAGCAGCGGTAGAACATAATGTGCCTGTTGGTATTTTCTCTCTTGAAATGAGTTCTCAGCAGCTTGTCGACCGTATGCTTGCTGCACAAGCAAACGTAGATGCATGGAAACTCCGTACTGGTAAACTCAACCAAGAACAAGATTTTGCATCAATTCGAGAATCCCTCGACAAGCTTTCAAAAGCTCCTATTTATATTGACGACCAACCTGCAAACAATATTATTAAAATGCGCTCTGTTGCTCGACGTCTCAAATCTGAGCATGGCCTCGGCATGATTATGGTGGACTACCTCCAACTTATGGCACCTACCAATGCAAAATCAGATAACGTGGTACAACAAGTGACCGAAATTTCACGCTCACTCAAACAGCTCGCTCGTGAGCTTGAAGTACCCGTACTTGCACTTTCACAGCTTTCTCGAGCAGTGGAACAACGTGGAGGTCGTCCTCGCCTCTCAGACCTCCGAGACTCAGGATCTATTGAACAGGATGCGGACGTGGTAATGTTTATTCACCGTGAAGACAAATACAAAGACGAGTCTGAACGCACAAACATTGCCGAAATCCTGATTGAAAAACACCGAAACGGAGAGACAGGAAAAGTGGACTTATACTTCAATGCAAAACAAGCAACATTTCAGTCCATTGATAAGGCGGAATATAGAGGGGCTGACAAGGAGTTCCAAGATTTTTAGTACTTTTTAAAAATGTACTCGTCTTTTATCAAACAAGGTACAATTTTCTCTGCTTTCCGCAAATTCCCTTTGGTCACCCCTGAGTACAGGGGCATGTGCTTACAGCAAGAGAAAATTGTTGTTGTTTGAATTAAAAGCCTGCGAATATTTTAAAAAAGTACTAGAAAATCTTCCTAAAAATAGGGATGGAAAAAATACAAATACAATACGATGGATAGTATTAATAAACTTATAGAATTATTCAGAGAATTTCCAGGGATTGGTCCGAGACAAGCCAAGCGTTTTGTGTATTTTTTACTTACCAAACACGCAGGATACACACAAGAAATGTCTCGGCTGATTGCTGATATAAAAGATCAGATACACACCTGCGAATCATGCTTTCGTTTTTTCCCTAAAGATCATTCTCCGTTGTGCCAAGTTTGTAGAGACACCTCACGTGATGATACAAGCCTCATGATCGTGTCACGAGATGTCGACTTTGAAAATATTGAGCGTACACGAGCATTCAATGGATACTATTTTATTCTCGGAGGAAACCTCCCTGTGCTTGAAAAAAATCCAGAAACAAAAATACGAGAAAAACAACTTATATCACTTGTAGAAAAGAAAGTAGCAAAAGGCCTGACTGAGATTATTATCGCTCTCGACTACAATCCTGAAGGAGAGCATACGCGTGAACACATCGAACGAGTGCTACACAACAACCCACTCTCTTCACATATCAAGATCACTCATCTTGGTCGTGGACTTTCTACTGGTTCAGAACTCGAATACACCGACGCAGATACTATAAAAAACGCTCTCAAAAGCCGAATATAAAAAATCCAAGGGTTACCCTTGGAAAGATTTACATGTGGTGTAATAAAATAAATCCAAGGGTTACCCTTGGAA
>DBEI01000022.1:0-821 GCA_002294445.1 Patescibacteria group bacterium UBA910 | reverse complement strand
TCCAAGGGTTACCCTTGGAAAAACTCACATATCATTTGCTATTAAAAAGAAAGGGGTCGGAAGCTATAATCTGCTCCGACCCGTTTCACTTCTCTCCACTGGAAAGTCCAGCTCCTTGAGGCACACAATGCGCCCCCATCTAAGGTACTCACGGTTGTCCGCACTGGAAAAGTCCAGCCACTTGAGATACACAAAGTATCTCTCCATGGGACTTCAAGGGTAGTGGACGCATCCACATCCAACCCATGTCTAAGTGAAAGATTAACAAAAATACAAGACTGAGTCAAACAAAAAAACACCTGAGAGGTGCTTTTTTGTTTTATTATTTAATTGAATCGATAGTTACTTTAAACCAAGGTTGTCGATGACCGTTTTTCTTGAAATATCGGCTCTTTTGTTTGTATTTGATTACAGTTACTGTCTTGTTTCGTCCGATTTCTGAAAGAGTAGCTTGTACTTTTGCCCCAGTTACTGTAGGAGTGCCCACTTGAGTACCTTTTGAGCCTTCTACAAGCATTACCTGATCGAAAACGATTTTGTCTCCCACCTTGAAATCTCCCACTATTTTCTCGATTTTTAGAGAGTCACCTGCAGATACTTTGTACTGCTTGCCTCCTGTGTTGATTACTGCAAATTCCATAGTCTTACTAGTCTATAAGAAAATAGGACAAAAAGCAAGGCCTGGTAAGCAACAAAAAAGGCCCTGCTGACAAAACGCCAGCAGGGCCCCGAGAGAGACTCTCTTCTTCACTTCAACCTCTGAAACAACACTTCGGTCACCTTGACCGAGGATATCTGCCTCTGCCCCTCCAGATTGTCCC
>DBEI01000043.1 GCA_002294445.1 Patescibacteria group bacterium UBA910 | reverse complement strand
GCTGTGCGATCGTGGCCATTTTTCTTCCTTTAAAGGGAAATGAACTGCTATATACCATTTAAACACACATACATAAAATTGCAAGTAAATCCCGGGTACATCTTGTGCACCCGGGAAATATAAAATTTATCGATGGAGACTCTCTCGAACATTCCGATGAGGAAGTTTTCGAGTACGATTAGAAAAGTTTGAGTGCAGTTTGAAACGCTTCCATCTTGGTTTCTTTGTCAATGGAAGCAATGCGACGTTGATTGAAATCCTCAGAACCCTGAGAACCTTCAAGTGCTCTGAATTCTGAAAATCAATTTCTCCGTGTTCAATACATGCAACACAGCCTACGGAAACGTCTGCGTGTTCAGCAAACATTCCTCGATTCATCTTTAACTTTGACCGTTCATTTTTAACCCTCAATCCAAGGACTTCTCGTGCGCTTTCACTCTGACCGTTCATTGAAGACGATCTCCTTTCTATTTTCTCTTATTATTGAATCATTGATGGCACCATATTGCAACGCAAATCTATTACAAGACACAATCACTAACACTCCATTCCCCCACTCTTGTTCGCAATATAGACAACGCACATGCAGGAAGTTTCAATATTTCACCTATATCATGTGCATACTGACGCACATAAAAACCAGAAGATACCGAGAGATCAACTTCCGCCACTACAAACTGTTTTATTTCAGACTGTAACAACTTTTCTTTCCACATTGATACAATATCTTCCTGCCGAAAATCACCTTTTACAAGAGCAACCTGACTTTCGATACGAGAAAGAAGTTCTTCACTATCGATCGTTTTTACACTCGTAAGACTGACATCATATATAGTCACGTCATGTGTTGGCACAGCAACTCGCTTACCTGCGCGCGCATGCATAAAAAGCGGTTGTCCGTCGACTGGTTTTGAAGAATATTCCGGATATTTTTGACTGAACGTACCTTTGAGTCCTCGCATTTTTACTTTCAACTCCTCCTCGATATATTCACCATTGAGTGATTCGGTTATTACAGCAGAAATGAGACCAAGTATGTCATATGTATCAGTCGAAACACCAAAGAGTATTTCTGCAGAATAATCTTTATTAAGATTGAGATATTTTTCTCTTTCTTTATTCGCATCTCCCACCAACACAAGCATCACTCCAGATGCCATTGGGTCGAGGCGCCCTGCGTATGACAAGGTTTCCTCCTTATATTCAGGTATGCTTTCCCGAAGTCGAGTAAGCGCTTCGAGTGGTGTCTCTCCTATTTTTTTGTAGATAGCAATGACTGACATTACCTTTAGAATACCACGGAACAAAGCTCATACATAAACCACTTAGACTTTCATATTTGAACTCAGTGCTAGGCGGATAAAAAAATAATTTGAGCCTTACTTACCGTAAGGTGAGAATTATTTTTTTAAGTCCAACAACGAAATGTGTCAAATATGGAAGTCTACTCACAATATGCTACAATAGCGAATATATGAGCAAACTATCAACCGAAAGCTATAAAGGGGTGCGAGATTTCTACCCAAAAGACAAATTTATCCAAAACCACATCTTCAAAAAACTCCGAGAAACTGTAGAGAGATTTGGATATGTTGAATATGACGCATCAATCCTGGAATCTGCTGAACTTTATAAAGCAAAGACTGGTGAAGAGATTGTCAATGAACAGACATATACCTTTACAGACCGTGGAGGTCGAGAAGTAACTCTGCGACCAGAAATGACACCAACGATTGCACGCATGATTGCCGCTCAAGAACGAGAGCTCGCATTCCCTCTTCGTTGGTATTCAATTCCAAACCTGTTTCGGTACGAAAAACCTCAACGAGGACGCCTTCGTGAACACTGGCAACTCAATGTTGATCTTTTTGGTGTCGAATCAAATGAAGCTGACACTGAAGTGATCACTATTGCATACAGTATTCTGAAGCACCTTGGTGCGAGCGATGATGCATTTATAATCAGAATCAACAACCGAAAAACTATTAATGCACTCTATGATAGTTTTAATCTTTCAGAAGATGAGCGATATAAAGTAAGCAAGCTTATTGATAAAAAAAATAAAATCTCAAAAGAAGCTTTTTCAAGAACACTCAGTGATATTATCACCACAGAAAAAGGATCTCTTTTAGAGCAAATACTTTCATCTTCAGAACACCTCATTACACACCTTGGTGCAGAACATCCAGCTATTAAAGACACACGAGAGATCATTAAAAAACTCTCAGAACAAAATATCACCAATGTTGTCTTTGACCCCACATTGATGCGAGGATTCGATTATTACACCGGTGTTGTATTTGAATTATTTGATACTAATCCAGAAAACAGCCGTTCTCTTTTTGGTGGCGGTCGATACGACGATCTCCTTGATATATTTGGGGCACGCAAAATTCCAGCGGTTGGTTTTGGTATGGGAGATGTAACAGCAAAAGATTTTCTTGAAGTACACGACTTGCTTCCTCAGTATACATCATCCACACAAGTACATATCTGCACCCTCACTACACTCCAAAAACCAGCAGCACATGCACTCGCACGTACACTTCGAAATGCAAATATTAATGTTTCCTTAGATATCTCTAATAAAAAAATTGGTGATCAAATTCGATATGCGACTCGTCAACACATTCCTTACGTTATCGTTATCGGCGAAGATGAAGTAAAAACTGAAATCTATAGTCTCAAAAATCTTGATACAGGAGAAGAAAAGAAACTTACCGCTTCAGAAATAATTTCGCTGTTCACTACTCATGCGTAAGATCGTTTTTGACATTGAAACACGCAATATTTTTAGTGATGTTGGATCCCAAAATCCTGCTGATTTGGATATCTCACTCGTTGGTTTGTATGACTATGAGACCAATGCGTATTACACATTTCTTCAGGAAGAGTTTGATTCAATGTGGCCATTTTTTGAAAACGCTGATCAATTGATCACCTACAACGGCGATCATTTTGATATCCCACTGCTTAATAAATACTTCAAAGGTGATCTTACGAAAATGAGAAGCCTCGA
>DBEI01000010.1 GCA_002294445.1 Patescibacteria group bacterium UBA910 | reverse complement strand
ATCAACCGATCAATTGAGCGTGCATGTAAAGGGCTTTTTGATCCTGTTGCGAAGGTGACCCAAATCGCCACAGAAACTAGGCTTACGCTATATGATGGTATTACTACTGATGAATTGGATCAGGCGACCATCAACGCTGCTGTACAAAATATTATTTCTGATATTGAGTACGATGTGGTAGCGACACGACTACTATTAAAGACTGTGTATCGTCGTGTGATTGGTGAATACGACAAAGATAACCCTCTTGATCTGGAACAAAAGCACAAAGACGCATTCATTCGGTTTATCAACGAAGGTGTAGCAGATGGTCGCCTTCATCCAGCAATGAAGGATCGTTTCAACCTTGATACCATTGCATCTGCGTTACGTATAGAACGAGATGAGTTGTTTCAGTATGCAGGACTCGATAGTCTGTTGTCGCGATATGCAATGAAGTATATTAATCAATCCCCACGAGAGACTCCTCAGTTTTTCTTCATGCGTATTGCAATGGGACTTGCATATAATGAAAAGTTTCCAACAGAGATGGCTATAAAGTTTTACAATAAAATGTCAAAACTTCAGTATGTGGCGGGAGGTTCAACAAACTTGGCGGCGGGGACAATAAACCCAGCTCTTTCAAACTGCTATCTTCTTGAGATTCATGATGATATGGCTCATATTGCTAAGTCAGTATCAGATGTCATGATGCTTTCAAAGGGTTCAGGAGGTATTGGTGCTTCGGTGACAAAGCTTCGAGCATCTGGTTCACCGCTGAAGTCAAACAACGGTATTTCTACAGGTCCAACACCGTTTGCAAAAATCATTGATACTGCAATTCGTGCAATTCAACGAGGGGGGAAGAAAAAAGGTGCACTCTGTTTTTACATGGAAAACTGGCATATCGATTTTCCAGAATTTCTCGACTGGAAACATAATGCAGGTGATGACTATATGCGTATGCGTACTGCAAACACTGCCGTGTTTATGACTGATGAATTCATGAAGCGTGTACAAAATGGAGAGGAGTGGTATATGTTTGACCCAGCAGAAACAGCGGACCTCAATGAATTGTATGGTAAAGCGTTTTCAAAGCGATATGCAGAATACATTGAAATGGCAAATGCAGGAAAGCTTCGTGTGTTTAAAAAAGCACCTGCGCGCGAGCAGTATCGACAGATCTTGGTTGCGCTTCAGACTACCTCACACCCATGGCTCACGTGGAAAGATACCATCAACCTTCGTGCACTCAACAACAATACAGGTACTATTCATATGAGTAACTTGTGTACAGAAATTTGTCTTCCACAAGATAAAGATAATGTGGCTGTATGTAACCTCGCATCGCTAAACCTTGCGGCACATATTAAAAATAAGGAAATTAACTGGTCACTACTCGAAGAATCTGTTCGTCTTGCTATTCGTCAACTCGATAACTTGATTGATATCAATGTATTGCCAATCCCTGAAGCAGCAAAATCAGATAGGGAAAACCGCGCAATTGGTCTCGGTGTGATGGGATTTTCTGACACCATCGAACAACTCGGTATGTCATATGACGCTGAGCATGCATGGGATTTCGCTGACCGTATCTTTGAGTTTATTTCATACATGGCAATTGATGAATCTGCAAATCTTGCACAAGAGAGAGGTAGCTACACTCACTTCCAAGGCTCAGAGTGGTCAAAAGGAAGAGTTCCTTTTGATACGATTGCAAAAGTTGAAGCGGAGCGTGGAAGACCGTTGACCGTAGACAAAGAAAGCAAACATAAAGGACTCAACTGGGACGTGCTTCGTGCAAAAGTAAAACTTGGCATGCGAAATGCAACATTGATGGCGGTAGCACCAAATGCAAACATTGGTCTCGTGGCTGCGACCACTCCGGGTATCGATGCACGATTTGCTCAGATCTTTTCTCGAAACAAAATCTCAGGAAAATATATTGATATCAATCACAATCTTGTGAAAGATTTGAAAAATATGGGAATCTGGGAAAAGGTGAAAGGGGAAATTGTGGAGCGACAAGGTGACATTGCAGATATTGTAGGTATCCCTCAGCACATTAAAGACATCTACAAGACTTCATTTACTACATCACCGTATGCATATATTGAGGTAGCTGCTCGAGCTCAGAAATGGGTTGATCAAGGACTTTCTCGAAATATGTATCTCGAGACACGTGATATTGATGAGACAATGAAAATATATGAAACTGCATGGGAGAAAGGTGTAAAGACAACATACTATCTCCACATGAAGCCTCGACATACTGCAGAGCAGTCTACAGTAGCGGTGAACAAAGCACAGCAGATCGGAAAAACAGGTTTTGCTGCACTTGGTTTGAAAAAAGAAAGTGGAGCGTTTGCATTACCACTTCAAAAATCACTTGATACGGTATCATCAGTTTCAACCTCTGTGCCTACTCCAGTAGCGTCTGCACCGGTGGCACCAAAGGAAAGTGAAGTGGTGGTAACGGCAGAGAAAATATTACAAAATGCTACAGTTCAATCTACACAATCTCCAGCAGGAACTTCGTCTGGAAAAAGTGGAGGTTTTGCTGGAGTAACACCTGCACCAATTGCTCAGCGTACCACTGATGAAATTGTAGAGACATTACCACTTGAAGAGAAGGTGTTAGTGGCAAAATCTGCTCCATCGGTTACAATGAACGACGCAGTGAAGGTTTGTCCGATTGATCCGGCCGAAAGAGCTCAGTGCGATTCTTGTCAATAAACGTCCATATTTGGTAAATTTCGTTGTTGGACTTTAAAAAATATTTCTCACCTGCGCACTCAGGCAGGCTCGCAATATTTTTCTCGTCCGCCTAGAACTTTACTCAAATCTGGACGTTTTGATCAGGAGGTAATTGTGAAGGTCTTGTAATTAATAGCATGAAAAAATGCGGAATTGTTCAAAAATGAATATTACATTCTCCGTGATACATTAAATTATTCAATAATCATAAATATACATATGGCGTTAATTGGAAAAGCATCACCAGAAGATATGAATTTGCATCCGCTCAACTATAAGTGGGCGTATGATTTGTACAATCAGGCAGTGCGAAACACATGGTTTCCACATGAGATCGCACTCAATGAAGATTTGCAAGATTTTGAAAAGATGACACCAGATGAACAGCATGCGGTGAAGTTTTTGATGGCATTTTTCAACCCTGCAGAGCTTATCGTAAACCGCTCGATTGCACTTGGTGTATATCCATATCTCAAATCACCAGAGTGTCATCTCTATCTCGCAAAACAAATGTGGGAAGAAGCAAATCACTGTGTTGCATTTGAATATGTACTCGAAACATTTCCGTTTGATCGAGAAAAGATTTTCAATCTTCACCTCGAAGTCCCTTCAATGCTTGCAAAAGAAAACTACATCAACAAGTATATGAAGCGAATGACTGAAGATTCACTCGATATTTCAACAGTGGAAGGGAAGAAAGATTTCATCAGAAATCTTGTGGCAACAAATATAGTGATGGAAGGTATCTGGTTTTATTCAGGATTCATGGTGGCTCTTTCGTTCCGTCAACGAAACCAGCTTCGAAACTTTGGCTCAATGATCAACTGGGTTATCCGTGACGAATCTCTCCATCTGAAGTTTGGTATGAATTTGATTCACAATATCCTTGAAGAAAATGCAGAACTTCTCACTGAGGATTTTGCAGCAGAGATTCGAAACATTATCATTGAAGGGGTGGATCGAGAGGTTGAATACAACAAGGATCTTTTCCCAAATGGAATCCTTGGACTCAATGCTGACTATGTAAATCAGTATGTGCAGTATGTAGCAGACCGACGACTCGAAGAGCTCGGACTTCCAAAACACTATGGCGCAACAAATCCAGCAAAGTGGATGTCGACTGCAACTGATGTATTTGAGCTCGTAAACTTCTTTGAGGCTCAAAATACAAGTTATGAAGTGGATGGACATGCGCACCAGAGTAAAAAAGATGGTGATGCACCTCAGACCTCAGCAACTACAACAGAATAACAAAAAAGACCTCTTAGGAGAGGTCTTTTTTGTTCATAAAAAATTCACATGATATAATAGGGGCATATTCACTTTAATTTGAAACACGAATGAAGAAACTACGAATTGGTATCAATGGTGCAGGACGAATTGGACGAGCGTTTTTAAAGATTGCAGAAAAGCGAGACGAGCTTGAAGTGGTTGCAATCAACGATCTCGGAAATATCGACAACATTGCATATCTTTTGAAATACGATACTGCATACGGACGAAGTGGTTTGGATGTGAAAGTTTCAGATGATAAAAAAACTCTTATCATTGATGGACAAGAAGTAAAGTTTCTTTCTGAAAAAGATCCATCTCTTTTGCCATGGAAAGATTTGGATATTGATGTAGCTGTAGAGTCTACAGGTTTCTTTACATCTTTTGAAAAAGCACGAATGCATGTGAATGCTGGTGCAAAGAAAGTGGTGATCAGTGCTCCAGCAAAAGATGGAGCAAGTGCAGCAGATGAAGGTACTATCCTTATGGGTATCAATTGCGACACCCTTAAAGATATGGTGGTGACTTCAAATGCATCATGTACTACAAATGGCGGAAGTCCAGTAATTGATATTCTTCATAAAGCAATTGGAGTAGAAAAAGCAGTGCTTAATACAGTCCATGCGTACACTGCAAGTCAAGGAATTGTAGATGGTCCAAATGCAAAAGATTTTAAAGAAGGACGAGCGGGTGCACAAAACATTGTGCCAACCTCAACCGGCGCAGCGATTGCGCTCACCAAAGTGATGACTGACCTTACAGGTAAGTTTGATGGTATCTCTCTACGAGTGCCAGTGATCTCTGGTTCAATGGCAGATATTACCTTTATTGCAAAGAAAAATACGACAGTAGAAGAAGTAAACAATGCACTTGAAGAAGCGTCAAAAACTGAACACTGGCAAAATATCTTTGGTGTTATAAAAGACCCTGTAGTTTCTTCTGATATTCTTGGGCTTCCGTATGCATCAATCGCAGACCTTGGACTCACTCGAGTAGTTGATGGAAACTTGGTAAAGGTGCTTGCATGGTATGACAATGAAATGGGATACACTCATTCTTTAGTTGAACATGTGATTAAAACCGGAAGCTTTCTATAATTATGACTATATATTTAGCATCAGATCATGCAGGGTTTTCTCTCAAAGAAGTGGTTCATAAAATGCTCAAAGAGCTTGATTATGAAGTGGTAGACCTTGGTGCGGAGGTAGAAATTCAAAATGATGACTACCCACCTATCATTGCGCGAGCAGCAGAAAAAGTATCAGAAAATCCAGAAGAAGATAAAGCTATTATCTTTGGTGGGTCTGGGCAAGGTGAGGCGATAGTGGCAAACAAATTTAATGGCGTGCGTGCTGTTGTGTTTTATGGTGGCGCCCTTGATATCATCACTCTTTCTCGGGAACATAATGATGCAAATATACTTTCACTGGCTGGTCGGTTTGTAACAGAAGATGAAGCAAAAGAAGTGGTGGCTCTTTGGCTCGCAACTTCATTTTCTGGAGAAGAAAGGCATGTACGACGTATTGCTCAGATTAAAGATATTGAATCAACTCTATGACTATAGTAGTTCCGGCAATTATTGCAAAAAATTTTAAACAACTTGAGGAAAAAGTTTCTCTCGTAAAAGATTTTGTTGATTGTGTACAAGTGGATATTACAGATGGAAAGTTTACTCGTCATGCAACCTGGCCTTACGTTGGAGACGCTCAGGAATATGCACAGCTTGTTCAGGAAGAGATAGGTCTGCCTTTTTGGGAAGAAGTGGATTACGAATTTCATCTTATGGTTGAGAAACCAGAAGCGACTGTTTCTGAATGGATCAAATCCGGCGCATCTCGCATCATTGTTCAGCTTGAAAGCACGACAGAGATGCAGGCAATCATTGATATGTGTAAAGCCTCTTCAGTAGAGGTGGGTATTGCATTGAAACCTTCTACAGATATTTCATTTCTTGATCCATTTATTTCTGAAATAGACTGTATTCAATGTATGGGAAATGACGTGCTTGGAGCACATGGTAGCCCGCTTGATATATCTGTGCTAGAAAAAATAAAGACACTTCGAGCAACATATCCAGAAATGCCAATTGCAATTGATATTGGTGTGCACGAGGATACTGCTCATGATCTAGTAGATGCAGGAGTAGATATTCTTGTTGCTGGGTCAGCTATTTTTGATGCAGAACATATAGAGCAAGCAATACAAAATCTCAGAGATATGTAAAACCCGCTTATGTGAGGCGGGTTTACTTGCTTTGACGGCGTATCCATACCAATAGAACTATTGGCATAATGATGAAACAAAAAATGAGATTAAATACCGCAATCTCAACGTAGGGGAAGTACGGTTTAATAGACATTCTTTTTTAATCGTACGTTTTTGTGTACTCTTGTCAACAATCCACACACCTTCAGTGATATTTTTGATATACTTAATATGTATGGATTTGACTCCTGAAAAAATTTTGTTCTTGAAAGAAAAAGCAAATGATATTCGTATCTCAATCATTGAGATGCTTGTTGCTGCTGGCTCCGGACACTCTGCGGGACCGCTCGGTATGGCAGATATTTTTACTGC
>DBEI01000063.1 GCA_002294445.1 Patescibacteria group bacterium UBA910 | reverse complement strand
GTGTTCGATATATATCGAACACCCTTTTTTATCAAAAACTCTCACACACTCCTTTCGCCCACAGACCTTTACCTTCACTCTGAGCTTTCAACTGAGCTTCTTTAAATTCTTTTTGAAAAAGATATGGCACGTGATAGGTGTATTCATACGCATACCCTTCTTCAATCATATGTTTGTTTATAAACAAACCGTCTTCTCGGTACACATACGCAAGAAGCCTTCCATACTTATCATATTTAGTTTGAGTATCGTCAGAGACAAGTTTTACTTTTTGACCGAGCAAAATTTCTTTCGCATGGAGAGATGCTTCTTTACCAAAACACTCCACCTTTTTTCGAGGATCAACTGTTTCTGGTGTATTGATACCGATAAGTCTTACTTTTTCTTTTACATTATCACGAGTCACTTCAATGGTATCTCCATCAACCACGCGAGACACCACAAAAAAGCTTTTTGTGGTTGTTGAAATATATCCAGTTGTGGTCGCCACAACCTGTATTTCAGTTTGCTTCGTTACAACACCAGAAGCTTCAGAAGTTTGCTGATTTTGTACTACAGAGGGGTGACCTATGTAAAGCAAGAGTGCTCGAAAAAACACAATTAAACAAAGAATAATAAGCGTTGCCTGTTTTTTATTCATATCTTTAGAAAGTTACCGGAATTGAAACCGAATCATCAAACTGAGGCTCTCCTGATGGATTATCTTTTTGTAATATCAATGTCCCTGTGGCGGTGGTTGGAGTTGAAAATGTTAATGTCACAGAAAACGGCACGTAGTCTGTTGTCATCCATTCGCCCTGTGCTTGAGCGGGAGTGAGTGCAATAGTATTTCCATGTCCATCTAAAAGTTTTACAGGAAATGAGCTTTCGAAATACCAATTTCCTCGTGCACGACCAGACACTACAAGCGGACTTGTAACCTTGGTACCAGAAAGAGGTTGTGCAATATATACCAAATCTTTATATTGTACTGGTTGAGGAGACACTACGGGTGCATGCGCAAATTTTTGTCTCGATACAAAAATACCTATTCCAACCAACACAACCACAACAAATATTAGAATATATTTCATATGCTTTTGTATATAGTCAACGTTAGTGAATAATAAAGCCACATTTTGTTATATCACCCATTACAACCCATTTTTTTATACATGCATATATTAACAGAAAAATCGCGAGTGATATACTGCAAGTGATACAGTTCTGTCCTTTACCAGCTTAATTTAAAAACTATGTATACCAACATTGTTAGATTAGGTTCAGAAAGGTACATGGAGATGATAGAGCATTTTACAAGAATCCTCGATGCGTTGTATCCGTTCTCAATACAACATAAACATATCGCAGAAAAAAGTACATTACTCAGAATAAAAAGACGAGTAAGACGATACGCACCAGGAGAAGAAGAGAAACATAGAAAGATGGAAGAAGAAGAGCATGTAAGAGAAGAAAAAGAATTCTTCGAAGCGATCGAAAAAATCCGCGACGAAGAAGAAGGAGATGTTCCACCAAGACGCAAGAAAAAGTAAGAAAGAAAAGACCCAAGCCACCAAGGGTCTTTTTTGTTACTTTTCTAAATCAAGTATTTCATCAATACGAATCTTTTCTACAAATTCTGGCACATGACTCACGAGCACCATCGCACCTTCGTATGTATTGAGTGCTTCAGCGATCACCGGAATATGACGAAAGTTTATATGATTTGTTGGCTCATCAAGAATAAGCAAATTTGGTTGCTGAAGTACCAGTCGTGCAAATGCAACTAAACCTTTCTGCCCCTCGGAGAGACTGCCGATCTTTGCATTGACTAAATCGCCCGTAATCAAAAAACCTGCAGCTACAGTTCGCATCGTTTCTTCTCGATGCTCTTTCATAACCGCCATAAGCGATTCTCTGACCGTGTCATCAAAATTAAGAGTTGAAAAATCCTGACGATAATACCCCACAGTGACTCCTGGTGCGATTGTTGCTCCCGGAGTCTGACCTGACGCGAGTGATTCAAGAAGTGTACTTTTACCAATACCGTTTGGACCCTTGAGCAATAGATGTTGTTTCTTGCGAAGTACCACATGAGTCTTTCGTTTGACTGGCTTATGTGTTTTCGGACTTATCATAGAGAAATCTGTAATCGTAAGAATGTCTCCGTTGTATACAGGTGCAGGGATGATGAACGGTTTTATCGTTTTATCCTCTCTTCGAGTATCAACAATACTCTCCTCAAGTTCTTCTGCTTTCTCTCGCATACGACGTGCCACCAAACGCATCTGACCTCCCTTATTTGCAAAGAAGTTTGCTTTGTCTTTATTTGCCTGAATTTCTTTTTCAAGTTGAGCATTTTTTCTATTTTCTTTTTCTACCTGCACTGCAATTTGTCGCACTACATCAAAATAGTTTCCAACATATTGCTCAATTTTTTTGGTGAACACATCGAGATACAACACCCCGTCAGTAAATGCATTGAGAAAATCGGCTTCGTGAGAAATAACAATAACTGTCTTTTTATATGCTTTCAAGAAATCTGTCAGATGCTCGATTCCTGCTTTGTCCAAGTTGTTGGTTGGCTCATCGAGCAACAAAAGATCTGGGTCCTGGATAAGCGCCGATGCAAGCAACAGTCGCGCTTGCTGACCACCAGAAAACGTACGAATGATACGATCATGCATTTTTTCATGACCTTTGAGATTTACTACCTCGAGCACCTCATCGATTCTTGGATCGATATCATAAATCTTTCCCGTATCTTTTCGTAGTCCAGCTTTTACTGCATCTGCAAATGCTTTCTCGAAAAATGCACGTACAGAGAGATCAAGCTCATCTCGTGGAACCACCTGACGAGACAATGCCACCGTGAGTCCTGTAGTCTTAAATATCTGACCTGACTCAGGTTTGAGAGCACCCGTGATCATTCCAAAGGTAGTACTTTTTCCCCCACCATTTTGACCCATGATAGTAATCTTTGAATTTTTACGTACAGAGAAAGAGACCTCATCAAGAATTGGTTTATTTGGTTCATATTGAAAACTCACGCCTTCAAACCGGAGAATTACTTCATCTTTTGACATAGGCTCCAGAGTAACACAAAAAACCAGTTATAAAAAGATTTAATTATTCTTACGAATCAACGTACGTTTAATATCTTCAAATGTTCCACCCACTTTTTTACCGGGGTTTAATATATAATATGGATCAAAAATTTCTTTTGTTTGCTTAAAGAGACCTGTAATTTCTGGACCATACATTATTTCGAGATATGGAGTGCGTACAATACCGTCATTGTGTTCTGCAGTAATAGAACCTTTATATTGAACCACTAAATCATATATTTCTTTACCCACATTCAAAATAACATCTTCCGAATACGGAGCATTGAGATCCATGAGTGGAATAATATGAAAGTTTCCATCTCCCGCATGACCCGCTACTGTATAAATAAGTTTAGCTTTATCAAGAATCGCCTCCACTTTCGGTAGAAATTCTGGAAGGTGTTCTGGTTTTACAATAATATCGTCAACAAACGGAGCTGTGCGTTTACCATGCACATGCTTTCGAAGCATATTGAAACTTTGTCGACGGATTTCCCAATACTTTTCTGCTTCAATCGGACTACGTGTCACACGTGACTTGAGTTTTAGATGCGCAAGCTTACCTTGTAACTCTTTGAGTCGATCTTGAACTTCTTCCTTACTGTCACCAGTAAACTGCACCAAGAGAGTGAGTTTTGGCACACCTCCTGTAAGCATCAGGAGTGCTTCTGGGAAAAACTGAAGCCCTAGCTTAACAGCACTAACAAATCCCATTTGTATAAAGAAATCAAAAAAGAATGTTACCGCTAGTTTCAAACTATAGTCATCATACGTTTCAAAACTATCTGGTTTATACACCATCACTTCATTTACAATCTCAGGCAAATGATCGAGCGATGGCATGAAAATCGCAAGCAAGCTTCCATACGCTGGTTTTTCTACAAGCTTGAAACCAATCTCTGTAATAACACCAAGTGTACCCTGAGATCCCACAATCAATCGACACAAATCAAATGTTTGTGTTTTTTCATCCCACACATTCCACAAATAATATCCAGCTGAGTTTTTTGAAACATTTGGCTTTGCACTCATGATCTTCTCTTTGTGCTCTCCAATCAATTGCCAGATTTTTTGATACAACGATCCCTCAAAATTGTTCTCAGCAACTTTAGCTTCAAGCTCTGCTTTAGTGAGTGGTTTTACGAGATATTCATTACCGTCAGTAAAGACAACTTTAAGGTGATCGATAAACTGTTCAACCTTGCCGTATTTCACAGTGTTTTCACCTCCTGCATTATTAGCAACCATTCCTCCTACCGCACAGATCTCTCGCGATGCGGTATATGAAGGCATAAGCCAGTTTTGTTTTAATGTTTCTTTTTCAAAATCACGATAATAACACCCAGGCTGTACTACCGCTACTTTATCTTTCACACTCACAATTGCATTCATGTATCGAGTAAAATCCAGAATGATTGAATTATTTATTGCACCTCCTGACATATCTGTACCCCCTGAACGAGCAGTGATAGAAAGAGTTGGATCTTTTTCTTTATTCTCTCCTACCCATTTGACGATTGCTCCCACGTCACGAGCATGTTTAGGAAAAATCACTACTTGAGGTTTAATCTCAAATAAACTCGCGTCACGCGAATAAATGGTTAATGTTTTTTCTTCTATATCAATGTCTCCTTCGAGTAATGGCGCGAGTGCGTCTTTGATTTCTTGTGATGTCATGGATATAAGTATAACAGAAAGTTAACCAATATTTGCTACTGTTTTAATAAATAATTGTTCAGCGTTTCTGCTCGCCTAGTCGATCATATCTACTGACTAAGTTTAAACCCTAACCAGATACCAACAAAGCCACCAACCGCAGAAAATATTATAGAAGCAAAGGAGAATTCACCCGCACCCCAAATTTCTGGTATAAAACTACCTACAACACCACCTACACTCATACCTATCCAAATCATTTTTTTTGAATCCATTGCTGTATTCTACCATAGAGACTTTTTGATGTGTTCAGACTATACTAAATACTGTGAAAAAATATTTACTTTTTACAACCTCACTTGTGGCTTCATTATACTTTTGGTATTACGCACAAACATATACACAGTGGCACTTTATTGATTCAGTAAACCTTATTTTTCACGAAGCTGGTCATACACTATTTTCATTTTTTGGAGAACATATTCATGCATTCATGGGAAGCGGTTTTCAACTTTTAGTACCACTTGGTATCAGTTTCTATTTTTTCTACCAAAAACAATATCTTTCTGCAGCCTTATGTCTTTTTTGGGTAGCACAAAATATACTTAATATATCTGTATATGTTGGTGATGCACTCCAGATGCAACTTGATCTACTCGGAGGTGACTCATCCATACATGACTGGAATTACTTACTCGGAGAGTTCAATCTCCTTTCGTACACCAACACAATCGCTTCATTTTTACACACTATTGGTATGTTTGTACTTTATACAGCTACAGTCAGTTCGTTGTATTATTCATGGGTATACACTGCCACACAATCAAAGGATCGTCCTATTATTTAGTTAAAATATTTTTTCAAGACTTCTGCACATAAACCTCCATCTTGTGCAGATACAAAAATTAATCTAATTCCTTAAGCAAATCATACACATCGAGAGGTTTTGTAACCATTTCCATTTTTCCATCATTATCAACTGTCCATTCTTCTTTTGGACGATCAACATATAGCTCAACACCAATATCGTCAGGATCGGTCAGATAAATAGCTTCAGAAACACCATGGTCTGATGCACCAGTCAGTGGATACCCCGCATCTATGATTCGTTTGAGTACTTTCGCAAGCTCAATACGTGTTGGATATAAGATTGCAAAATGATACAAACCTGTATGAGACACTGGTGGAGGGGTTGCACCCTTACCCTTCCATGTATTCAAACCAATATGGTGATGATACCCACCTGCGGAGAGAAACACTGCAGAATCTCCGTACCATGTAGTTATTTCAAAACCTAACAAATCACGGTAAAAGACAAGTGATCTTTCAAGATCAGAGACCGTAAGGTGCACATGTCCAATTTTTACTTCTGGATGAATATTCATATCTATTTGAGATGCAATATTTTTCTTTTTATACCCAATCCAACAAACATCGCTAGCATCGCACATACCACATATACGCTCAGTATTTCAGTGTAATTGTATGGAACAGCACGAAGACTTCCTAAAATTACCGTAAAGACCCATGACACAAAGGAGAGTGCACCACTGAGTACAATAGCTGAAGATTTCTTATGGAATGTGATTGATTCAGAAAGTTTGATTCCTAAATGATTTCGAATATATGGAATATGAATACTGTGAAAAATTATGCCGTTAATGAGAATAATTCCCACAATGACAACTTTTGCAATGAATTTATCTGAAGCGAGATAATAAGATGGATTGGTAGACACCAGAAATATTCCGGAAATAACCAACACAAACAAACCAATCCATACAAACCTACCCCCAAGCTTCATAAAATCAAGTTCACGTTTTGTCACTCGTCCATCTTTCACAGTATCAAAAAACATCCCATCACTCACAAAAGCTCCACCTGCACCAATGATTGCACCGAACACGTGAATGATCGTATACAGTGTTTTCGTTTCAATAAAATCAAACATATCACATATAGTACCACGACACATGGTGCTTTTTACATCTATTTACAAAAACAATAAATAGTGTATAGTGTGTTTAGTTAAACCCAAGTGCGAATACGCAAACTCTAATGTTCCTTAAATCTTTCGTTATGAAAGTCTTGGGTTAATCCTCATGTAGATGAGGTAGATGAGTACCATGAATTCTTCCTATATGGTGCAATGGGGGTCACGTTGAGACACGTATAGTCTTGTGTTCATCCACCACAAGTACTGCAAAGTCGGAAACAACCATCCTGAGCATACGTTGCGGAGATCCGCAACCAAAGAAGTCAACCGACTTCAAAAAGCACCGAAGCTGAGCGAAACTGATGGGAAACCATTGGTGGGGGTGCATAAAACCATATAGTATGTTTGGTGGGCTGAGACGTAGACCAAACAAAGACAAAGATACATAGGTACCATCTAAAAAGCCGCCGGTTGTATTGGCGGCTTTTCTTATATACTTTTTTACAGCAACACTATTTAAACTTTCTAATTTCTTTTGAATACTCAGGTACATCCCCAACACGGAGCGATGCTTCATTGATAGAATATTTTTTTCGAGCTTCTTCGATAGACAGTGTGGTATCAAGAAGTCCATGCTTGAGTGCCAGCTCGTCTGCCGAAGCGGTGAGCCACAACTGCCATGAAAAGACAGAAATACGCCCTGGAGAAAGTGTATTGATATGCCCTGCAATACTCGACGTACAGTTTGCAAACAATGTGTTGTACCATGCTGGTTTAGTACTAGTGAGTTCATTCATACGAGTGAGCATATCCACGAGAAGCAACCGAGCATTTTCAGGTCGAGAGAGCTTCACTGGATACACATACACATTATCTTTTCGTAAATTAGCACGAAGCAGTATCACATCCCTCTCGTCTGCCGCTATGTATATGAGTGGATACGTACGGAGAAACCCTTTCCATACACTATAAACCTGACCTTTAGTCTTTCGTGCTTCTATACTAATAGAAAGAAAGTCGCCGTTGGTAAACTCGAAAGAGACAAAGGTGTGAGCAGCGAGATCATTTTCATTAAACGGCTCAGCGACATACCACACTTGTTTAACATCATTGAGATTGTAAGTTTTGTCGTAATATGCAGGATGCATATCTTTTTCTTCCGGATAATATCTAAAATTTCTCACATTTTTTACAGTCACTGTATCCCCATTGAACTCCGCAGTAGAAGCGATACTGAGATGTTCTTGCCAATCGCCAGTAAGTGGAACTGGTTTGAATATATACACAAGCACACTCACACTAAGCAAAATAATAATTGCTCTTATGATAATTTTTTTATACCCAATCTTTTTTATATAATCCATACACTACAAGTATACACTTATCTCGCTTTTAAACTTGCATTCTCTATCTGTGTATTCATCTCATCTTCAACATACACATTCCAATTATGTCCCCCAGGAATTTCGATCACTTTTACACCATGGGTACGTAAATACGCCACTGCTGTATCATCACAAAAAAACGTATCTCCCACATTACGAATCACTATCAGTCTCTCTTTAGGAAATGTTGCCAACACTGAAGAAAAGTCTGTGGTTGCAAGCACGTACACTCGACGCACTGCACTCACCCACCTCAATGGATTGAGAGTGAATTTTTGACGCTCAACAAAAAGCCCTCCCCACACATATCGAGTCCACCGCC
>DBEI01000055.1:9043-9213 GCA_002294445.1 Patescibacteria group bacterium UBA910 | reverse complement strand
CACAAGTTACTCACTGTTGTATATATCGCAAATATTCTTCTTTCTTTCCATTACTATTTTATTATATACATCAACTCGTCATTTCTTGCTCAATTTTTTAATGATGACAAAATAAACGTCTTATATACTCTCGGCTCGTGTATCAACCTCGTACTCTTGCTCAATGCCCC
>DBEI01000055.1:0-8635 GCA_002294445.1 Patescibacteria group bacterium UBA910 | reverse complement strand
ATTATCGGTATCTGTTTTTTAATCTATCAAATCGTTGTACCGATTATATTATTCAACCTTGATGTCTTTCTTGAAAGCGAATCTATCGACGAAACAAAAACGGGTGGAATCAGAGGTACATATCTCACACTAGCAAATATCACTCTGGTACTCTCCCCAATGATTGTTGGTTTTATTCTCGGAGAAAACCACTTTAATCAGGTATATGCCCTATCCCTTATATTCCTTATTCCATTATTACTTCTGACACGTAAATATTTTAGAGACTACAAAGATACACCGATTGCGCATATCAAAATACGGGAGGCAATTATCACCTTCCTGAAAATCCCCAACCTCCTCAACATATTTGTATGTCATCTCATACTACAACTTTTTTATGCAATCATGATCATTTATATGCCTGTGCATCTCAATGCTCATATAGGTTTCTCGTGGGAACAAATAGGTGTAATGTTCACTATTATGCTTATTCCGTTTGCACTTTTTGAACTACCTATCGGAAAATTGGCAGATAATAAATATGGGGAAAAAGAAATTCTAACTATTGGACTCGTCATTATGGGATTGGCTACATTATGTATCAGCTTTCTCACAACCCACAGTTTCATCATGTGGACAGCTATCCTTTTCTTAACTCGAACAGGTGCATCATTTGTAGAGATTACATCCGACAGCTTTTTTTTCAAACAAGTAAACCAAGATCAAACTGACGAAATCAGCATATATCGCACTACTCGCCCACTCAGCTTTATTATTGGCCCACTTTTTGCAACTGTTGCACTCAAATTTATACCTTACAATTACCTCTTTCTCTTGCTTGGTATCGTAGTCATTGTCGGCGCACATTGGTCACTTGCACTGAAAGATACTCGCTAATAGTAAAAGGTCCGCATCATGCGGACCTTTCTTTTTTACCCACCAGAAAATAGTAGCACGGCAGGTTTTTTACAGACAGAGCAACCGGTTTGACAAACATATCATCACCGATAAAATGCAGAGCAAGGACGTACTTTTGATCCTCATACACCAAGATGGTTCCACCAATAATAAACCGCCGAGGAACACACCGATCCGAAACAAATAAAAATTGTGGTATATCCGAACGTCTAGTTTTTCGAATTTCTGCACATATCTGCTTCAGATCCTCGAGTGTAGCATGAGGTGCGTTAAACCCTTCTCTTGAAGCGAGGGCTACTTCTAATGTTTCTCCGGTAAGCTTGATTGCATCCAGTAAACCAAGCGAATAATTTGAGACACGAAGTTCTGTGTATTTCACACAATCAAATGCACCGATATTGATACCAAACAGTTTTTCCAACATACCTGCCTTTCCGTCCACTACTATACCAAAACCCATTGTAAACAAAAAGACCGTTTGGCGGTCTTTTTGTTATATTATCTCTTTGCTACAGCCTTCTTTGGTTTATTGGCCTCATCAAGATGTTTCTTAATACTCTTCCAATGCTTCTTTAGATCCACTAAAAGTGACTCTACTTCCGCTTGATCTATATTTTTTAATCCCTGGTATTTCTTTAACACTGTTGCAAGAAGTGTGTTGTAAGTTTCCTCATCGATATGTTTCAAACTTTCCATCTTTTCAAGCACTTCTCCTTTTGCTTTAAGCATCCATCCCTTAATTTTTACTCGTTTTTTCGCACCTTCTTTTGTTCCGTACAAAAAGTATGCCCCTGCTGAGAGAGCTGCAAGAGCTCCTAAACTTACCGCCATTGCCACATTACTTTCCTGTTTCTTTACCATGTATCTATTTATTTATTATGAGTAATATTATGCTTACGCACTCTGCTTTTTCGGAACAATCCAAACGAAAGGATATCCGATAGTTTAATTGTGTTCTTTTTTATATTTTCACGCAAGCCCTCAATATCAAGAACCATACGCTCACCCTCTTCACGAACTTTTTGAGAAAGTTTCTTAACATCAGCTAAAATACGTACCAAATACACCAACACAAGCGCAATCAGACCACCTACAACAACTACAATAAAAGTTGTAATTACGAAAAAAATATCAGATTTGATTAATGAATCCATACACTCAGTATATACCTGAACCCAACCTGTATACAAATACACATAAATACGATAAAGTATGAATAATAACGTATGGATATAACCTCATTTAAAGAAATATTTGACCCTCTTCTTATCCATCATCTTGAGTCAAAACAAGACTCATATGAAAAAATTACATCCAATACAACAGTGCTGGCAACACTTTCGCACATTCAAAAAGTAAGCACTGGAGGAAAACGCCTGAGACCGTTTATCGTTTGGGCACTATACGCGTCTCAAAAGAAAGATGCGGATATTAAAGATATTGCTCCTCTACTTATCGCTATCGAATTATTTCACGTTTTCTGTCTCATTCACGATGATATTATGGACGAGGCACCAGTGCGACACAGCACCCCTACTATACACACATATACCACCAACACTCTATTACACACGCGAAACACTCAAAACTTAGCTCGCGCAGGAGAAAGCCAGGCTATACTCGCCGGAGATATACTATTTAATCAAGTATATGAATTATTACACAAAGATACTTGGCTCACCTCAGACATACGCGAAGAAATTCGCAATGTATTTACCATCCTTGTAGATGAAGTGTGCCTTGGTCAAATGCTTGATATTGACCTCACTACCAAAAGAGAAGTGTCGATAAAGGACATCGAAGAAAAAAACAGATTAAAAACTGCATATTATTCATTTGCCCGCCCACTCCATATTGGTGCACTCATTGCAGGAAGAAAAGATCTGATAGATACCGCAATTCAATTTGGTGAGTGTGTAGGAAATGTTTTTCAAGTTCAAGACGACTTGCTTGATATTATTGGTGATGAGAAAAACACAAAAAAAGAAGTACTTGCTGATATTACAAAAAACCAACACACTATTCTCACTGAATACATCCGTACACAAGCACCATCTCACCACAAAGAAACCCTCGACACCTTCTGCGGAATGCCAAAAGAAAACATTAATAATAAAGATGTAGTTACACTGTTTGAAGAATCGGGTGCGATAGCATACGCCAAACAATATATTCAAGATCATATGACACAGGCCCAACAGATCATCACTCACGCACAACTCGCCGATGAAGATACATACGTCTTTAATACCATACTCTCATTATTACATCATCGCACATCATGATTTCAACAGACACCATCACTTCCGCGCGCAATGTAGAAAAAAAGCATGGAACAAGTTACTACATCGCAACATTATTTTTTCCAAAAGAAATAAAGACCGCTGTCTTCATTTTATATGCATTTGTTCGGACTCCTGATGAATTTGTAGACAACCCAGATCCTCACAGCAACCCTCGGTCAGAGATCACTCAATGGAAAGAGCAATGGATTCGTGCATACAATGGAGAGCAGGTTGAAAACCAGCTCCTTCAAGCAACTGCAGACATATTTAAGAAATACAAGATTCCATTCGATCTCAGTATTTCATTTATTGACGCAATGATGCGTGATACTACTCAATCACGGTATACAACCTACACAGATCTTCAGTCTTATATGTATGGTTCCGCAGAAGTAGTAGGTATGATGCTCACTTATATTATTGGATACACAGATCCTCATGCATTTAGCTACGCCCAAAAACTTGGAGAGGCAATGCAACTCACCAACTTCTTAAGAGACATAGAAGAAGATTATGTAAAACGAGACCGCATATATCTTCCCACCGAAGATATGAATCGCTATCACGTCACTGAGTCAATGATCCGCAACAAGGAAGTAACTCAAGAATTCATTGATCTCATGAAATATGAAATCACTCGAGCACGAAAACTATTTAGAGAAGCTGAACTGGGTATTTGTATGCTTTCTCATAATGGTCAGTTTCCAGTCAGACTCGCCTCTCGACTGTATGAAAAAATACTCGATAAGATTGAGCAGGAACAATATGATATTTTTAATAAACGAGTACGTTCAACAACATTAGAAAAAATTTGGCTTATCACAAAAACATATGCTTCACACTAAACAAAAAGTTATCATTATCGGCGCTGGATTCGGTGGAATATCACTTGCTGCGCTTTTAGCAAAGAAAGGTTTTGAAGTACACGTATATGAAAAAAATAACCAAATTGGTGGCAGAGCCCGACTGATACAAGAAAATGGTTATGTATTCGATATGGGCCCCTCATGGTACATGATGCCGGATGTATTTGAAGATTTTTTTAATCTACTTGGCGAAGATATACATGAATATCTACACCTTACCCGATTATCACCATCATATAGAGTATTTCTCAAAAGCGAAGGTCAACACTACGACTTCTATTCGGATAGAGAAAAAAATGCTGAACTCTTTGACTCTATAGAGCCTGGCTCAGCAAAAAAACTCAATGAGTACCTTGATGAATCAAAACGTCAATATGATATTGCAAAGAAAGAATTTATGTACAAAAACTACAACTCTATCTTTGATTTTTTCAACAAACGCACCATGCAAGAAGGTCGTAAACTTGAAATATGGAATAGCATGGAGCGTATCATCAACCGTACCTTTCGATCAGAAATCCTACGCAAAGTAATGCAATTTCAAATGGTACTTCTCGGTACAGCACCAAAAGATGCTCCAGGAATTTATCGCCTCATGAATCATGTAGATTTTGATCTGGGTGTATGGTATCCAGACAAAGGTATATACGAGCTCCCTAAAGCGATCGCCACAGTAGCAGAAAAGTATGGCGCACATATCCACCTTAACGCACCTGTTAAAAAAATCATTGTAAAAGATAAAAAAACGACTGGTATTGAACTTGAGAGTGGAGAAATCGTCGAAGCCGATATAGTAGTTTCAAACGCTGATCTCCATCACACCGAGCACGTCTTACTTGATGAATCTTTAAGTGATCACTCAAAGACATACTGGGAAAAAAGAAAAATGGCTCCAAGCGCATTTATTATGTACCTTGGTGTCGGTAAACAATTCGATTCACTTACCCACCATAGTCTGCTTTTTTCAGAACATTGGGATAGCCACTTCAAAGAGATTTTTGATTCTCCAGAGTTTCCTAAGGATCCATCTTTGTATGTATGTGCGCCAAGCAAAACAGACCCTTCTGTAGCACCTGCTGGTAAAGAAAACCTATTTGTACTTGTACCTATTGCATCAGGTCTTGAATATTCTCCTGAAAAGTTAGAGGAGTGGAGCAATACCGTACTTGATCTGATGGAAAAACACATGGGTATGGATGGACTCAAAAACCACATTGAATACAAAAAAATATATTGCGTAAAAGATTTTGAAAAAGATTACAACAGTTACAAAGGAAGTGCACTCGGACTTGCTCACACACTGGGACAATCCGCGTTCTGGAGACCAAATAATATTTCAAAAAAAGTAAAAGATTTGTATTTTGTTGGAGCAAATACAAACCCAGGCATAGGAATGCCTATCTGTGTTATTTCAGCAGAGACTGCCTACAAACGCATCATGAATATAAGCGATCCAGAACCACTAAAAGAAATTTAAATTCCTCTCCAGAGTACAAGAAAAAACAATATCATCCCAACCAACGCATTTAACTTTGGAAAATATGTATAGAGACGAAAAAGTTTCTGCTCATCAGAAACATATGATTTGTACATGAGTATCACATACGGAACAGTAAGCAAGAGTGGTAACCATGAAAAATACGGCACGAGCAACACACCCGCACACACATACAAGAAAGCACAGACCAGTATCGTAGTTTTTTTACCGAGACTGATCGCAATGGTTTGTATACCAGACTGTTTGTCTGCGTCTATATCAGGTACCGCTGAATATGCATGCATTGCTATCGCCCAACACATACCGGCACACACCGGCAAGATAACACCTCCCTGAGCACCAGAAAGATAATAACCAAACACTCCCGTAACAACATAGTGACCGGCTGAAAAGAAGCTATCTAAAAATGGTCGTGCCTTTGCACGTATCGGTGGTGCAGAATAAAAAGTAGCAAAAAAATAAAAAAATATGAGGGCAACAAAAGCTTTCCATGGAACAAAGAGTCCAAGTATCACAAAACCTATATTAGACCAAAAAATATACGCAAAAACTTTTTTATGCAAAGACGGATGAAGTAAATCTTCATACTCCACCTTTTTAGGATTACGCTTATCTGTCTCGTAATCGAACACATCGTTTATCCCATAAATGAGAATGTTTGCAGGGATGAGAAAAAATAACCCATACAATACACCATACACCCACGACCATGCCCCACCCACAGTAAGTCCTGCGAGCATACCTAATGCATATGTACCTAATTCATAAATCCAAAACCGAGGCCGTGAGATACGAAGTATTTGTGATAGTGTCATAGATATAGAGTATGTCATTTTATACAAAAACAAAAGGGGCACCATAACAAAAAAGCGCCTCTGCGCTTTTTTGTTATGGTTACCGTGGATTACATGATCCAGAATGTCTCAACCCACAAGTGGCACAATGTCGTTTTTTTAGTATCATATTGACCCCCAAAACAATCAATATGATAGGCCAAAGAATTCCCCACTCAATACCCTCAAGTAAACCCATATTTTTAAGTAGAAATACCCCTCCGATAACTATAAGAATAATACCTCCATTCATAGATACATCATTTATATAATAATAACCCAATTCTATCACAGACCACTCTCTACAAACAAAGCATTTTGCACTGTAAGATCTAACGTCTGAGGTATCGTAGGTTCATCTGTCATTGCTTGCTCTGGTGCTCGATTCAGATAATTGATACGTATGCCATAAGATCGATTATCTGTCGATACAACCGAAGCGGATCCAACCACCACCCGATCACCTATAAAATGTGAAGATGTGTGACGTATACTTCCGTCAACAATTTCAAACAGTGCCACATAATGAAATACGCCTGTACCACCACTTTGTACAGCTATATCAGCAAACACATGAGAAGTGTGCAGGTCTATGGTTGCCCCACCTAATAATTTCACCAATGCAACATCTCCTCCATCCACATCTGTTCCATAGCTTGCACGCCCATCCACCAATGATATTTGAGTAGATGTATCAGGGACCACAATCAAGGCATTCTCAATTTTTGATTTGTATTGAGTAATATCAATAGGTTCATGCAACACAGAGTTACTGATATATGCGCCTGTTTCAGATACATGATTTTGATTTGTCTTTATTTGGTTAGCAGTATATATAAGTACCGCAACTACACCAAATAAACCAAAAAACAAAACAAACCAATACCTACGCATCACACGTTTTGTATATTCCATATGTATAGTATACCACTAAAAATTCAGGGGTAACTAAAACACCATGGCTTTACCATGGTGTTTTAGGATTTATATTACTACCCATTCTTTACCTTCATCGCATCATCTTTTGAAAGAAATTTGAACATATTTCCCCCACATGAACTACATACACCTTTTGCTGAGAAACGATTATTTTTTTCTTCAACTTTTACATCTTTCATTACTTGCATGGTCGGCTTATTTTTTTCATCCCTGCATTTCATGCACAACGCTTTTAGCTCCATATATGTTATATCAATAAATTAAAAATAATCTCACTTTATTTTTTTGCAGCCTTACGTACTGCTTTGATTGCGAGACGCTTCTTTGTCTTCTTTGAACGTGATGTTTTGTTTTTTGTATTTGTTGCTGCTCTTTTTGCCATAATACACACACTATACACTAATATAGTACAAACGTACATATCCACTTACCCACAATCCGCAAAACCGTATCTAACCACACTTATCTGCCTTTTCCTTCAAATTTACCTTTATTCTTTTTATCCAATACAGTATTCAACACATTATATTTAAATTTTTCTATCTCTTCTTTTTTTTCATCAGATAAGACTTCTTTCACTTTATCCAGTTTATCAACATGCTCCACAACTCTTTCTTCAAGATCTTCACGTGTTTTTACTCTTTTCTCTATCTCTATGTCCGTAGACTCTGTATCTACATTAGTAAACGCATCAACTTTTTCGACATGTGTTTCAAATCGCACTTCTATCTCTTTTCTGGTGACAGCATTGAGTCGACCCTCCTCTGAGAGTTTTTCCGCCTCTTTTAATCTTTCATCTGCTTTTTGAACTTCTGCATAAATTTTTGCATGGGTACCAAATGACACAGCACTGACAACCGGTTCTTTTATATTTACTTTAACCGGATACAACAAGTCCCCCGGTAATGAATCTTGAGATGCCACCACCACAGCCGCCCCAGAAAAGACAAATATAAACACACCCAAAGCAACCGCAGTCTTATGTAAAAACATAAACCATTGTAATGACGTAGTTGTATTTAGTGTATGCAGACCAGATCTCATATGAGATGATATTTTTTGAAACACCAAAGCTCGCTCACTCTCTGTAAGGGTTATATGTCTGACATGTTCTGCTTTATTTTTAAATACATCTTCCATACTTGCTATATCTTACCCACTATGTTTCTTAATTTTTCTACCGCACGATTGATACGTACCGATACTACATTTACGGATTCTCTAAGCACCTCGGCGATCTCTTTTGGCTTCATATCCTCTACAAAACGCAAATAAAGTAACTGCTGATATTGTGGCTCAAGTTCTTGTATTTTT
>DBEI01000045.1 GCA_002294445.1 Patescibacteria group bacterium UBA910 | reverse complement strand
AAGCGGTAATCCTTGTGTTCAGTGCTGACATTCGTCAGCGCCAGACACATTTCAATTTCACTCAAGGGTCCAGTGCCCCTGAGATGAAAAAAAAGCAGCGTCGGCGTCGGCAATACAAAAATGCCACGCAGAGGCGTGGTCCGCGTAGCTCGTCTTCTTCCCGTCGCTAGTCGACAAAAAGCCCAAGCGCTACCATGCGCTTGGGCTTTTTTACATACTTGATTTATATAAGTCTATACGCTTTAATGATTATTAGAAGTTCAATTCTTTCTCAAGAGAGGTTCTTTCTGAAATGACGATACATGCTGCTCAGCGTAAGCTGGGTGAATTGATTATTGTACTGCGTAAGCAGTGCAATCTGGGTGTCAAAGCTCTGGCACAAAAAAGCCGAGTCCAGAAGAAGCATATTCTTCAGATTCAATGTGGTATCGGACCTTTTGTTGAGGATACCATCAAACGCATCCTCAATGTGTTTCAGGTCGAAGATCTGAACATCCTCTCTCGCATTAAAGAATGCATGAACGTCATCTGGCCGGTTCCTCGCGGGCCAGTGTTTCGTTCGGCACTCATCTAAACAAAAGGGTGACTCGGCATTGCGCCGGGTCACCCTAGTTTTTATCCCTTATATTGTTTCTTTCGAAGTCGTGTTGATTGAGGAGTGATTTCAATGTATTCATCTGCCTGCATGATTTCCATCGCTCGCTCGATGTCGAGCTTGTATGCTGGTGCGAGATATACTGTTCCGTCAGAACCAGATGCACGCATGTTAGTAAGTTGTTTTCCTTTAGTTGGGTTTACAAAGAGATCTTCACCTTTTGATGAGTTTCCGATTACTTGTCCTTCGTATACCTCATCTCCTGGTTCTACGTAGAGTGTTCCTCGTTGCTGGAGGTTATCAAGCGCAAACGCAAGACATTTTCCTTTCATCATTGAAACCATAGCTCCAAGATGTGTTTTTTGAATTTCTCCCACATATGCTTGGAAGTTAATAAATCGAGATGAAAGAATACCAAGTCCTTTTGTATCGATCACAAACTGTCCACGATATCCCAAAAGTCCTCGGGTCGGTGCTTCAAAGATAAGTCGTTGGTGTCCATCGCCCTGTCGTACGTTCATAAGTGTCGCTCGTCGTGCTGAGAGCTTTGCAATTACTGTACTTGCAGATTCATCTGGTACATCAATTACCACTTCTTCAAATGGTTCACTTTGTACACCATCAATCTCTTTCACGAGTGCTTGTGGTTGAGATACTTGGAGTTCATATCCTTCACGTCGCATATTTTCAAGAAGTACCGCAATATGAAGCTCACCTCGTCCAAATACATTCATTCGGTCGCCTGTGAAGTCCACTTTGAGTCCTACGTTTACCTCAAGCTCTTTCTCGAGTCGTTCTCGGATTTGTCGTGAGGTTACAAATTTTCCTTCTCGTCCTGCAAAAGGGGAGTCGTTTACCAAAAACTCAAGAGAGATAGTTGGTTCATCGATGTTAATAGAAGGAAGTGGATCTGCGTGCTGGTCGGTCGACACGGTGTCACCGATATAGATTTCTGGAATACCTGCAATCATCACAATATCTCCAGATGTTGCTTCAGCTTCTTCTTTCTTAGACATTCCTTCAAAGGTATAGAGTTTTGTGAGTTTTCCAGTAAGTCCTTGTCCGTTTGCTTTTTTCACATATACCGTATCGTTTGCTTTCAGTGTACCTTGATACATTCGGCAAATTGCCATACGTCCAAGGAAGTTGTCGTATGCGAGGTTGAATACTTGGAGTTTTGCTGGTCCTTCATCTGCAGTTGAAGCTGGGGGTACGAGTTTAAGAATAGTATCGAGAAGAGGGTTGAGGTTTGTTGATGTATCAGTGAGATTCATTTTCGCAATTCCTTCTCGTCCGATAGCATATACGGTAGTAAAGTCGAGCTGTTCGTCATTTGCACCAAGGTCCATGAAAAGTTCAAGTACCATTTCATGCACGTCGTCTGGACGAGCTGCTGGTTTGTCGATTTTGTTGATCACCACAATTGGTTTCAATCCAAGCTCAAGTGATTTTTTCAATACAAATCGTGTTTGAGGCATCGGACCTTCTTGAGCGTCCACAACGAGAAGCACAGTGTCGATAGATCGGAGTACTCGCTCTACTTCAGATCCGAAGTCGGAGTGACCAGGTGTGTCCACAATGTTGATTTTTGTGTCTTTGTAGAAAAGGGAAGTGTTTTTTGCATAAATAGTAATACCACGCTCTTTTTCGATAGAGTTTGAGTCCATGGATGCACCTTCCTCAGTCATGCCGTTCTGGCGGAGGAGTGCGTCGGTTAAGGTTGTCTTGCCGTGGTCTACGTGGGCGATAATCGCTATATTTCTAATTTCCATATGTGTTACGTCAGGTCTTTTTGACCAATTTCATCTTCTAAAATTTAAAAATAATTCTCACCTACACATACAAGGTAGGCTCAAATTCTTTGTAAATTTTATAAGCGACCTTGGTCAAAAATCCACTGACTTGTGAATTAATGATTAATTTACGAGTCTTTCCTAAAAGAGCCATAATTAAAGCATATTTTGAGGGAGTTTGTCAAAGGTGTGAATTTGTTTATGTACTTATTATTTTCTCTACGGTAGACTAATTATATATGTTGCAGTTTAGTATTAAAGATGTACCGTTTTATCATCTCTCAGATGAGATTCCTTTTTTGAATGGCACTCTACCATCTCTATCTTTTGCATTTAATGGTGATTATGTGAAATTTTTGTTTCTTGTGATTCTTTTGTTGTATGCAATCGGGTACAGTATCATATCAGGAATTATATTTTATCACTGGAATACATACGGCATGAAGACTAGTGTCATCGCTTTTGCCAAATTGTTGTTTACTCTTGTCTCGCTCGGTCTTTATATCCTCTTATTCTCCTTAACACTTTCATTGTAATATTATGGCGTCATACGAAACCCTACATTTAGATACAGATGAGCATGTGATTTTGGAAGTACGTAGGCACTGGATTGTATTTATCGGACATATAATCTCATTTCTCTTTTTTGCATCGATTCCAGTTATTTTGTATATAGTGGCACACATATTTTCTTTTCCTTTTATTGATGAATTAGCACAGGGTCCACTGTTGAAAGTGGTGACTATTGTCTATTTAATTTGGATCCTTTCTTTCTGGCTCTCTTTTGTTGTGACATGGACTAAGTACTATCTGGATGTGTGGTATGTAACAGAAAAGCGTATTATTGACATTGAACAACAAAAAATATTTCATCGAGAAGTGTCGAACCTTCGATTTGATAAGATTCAGGATGTAACAGTGGAAGTGCGAGGCTTTCTTGCAACATGGCTTGATTTTGGGAGTATTAAAGTTCAGACTGCTGCTGAGGATAGTAGAGACTTTTTTATGACATATGTAGCGCATCCAGAACAGGTAAAACAGGTGATCTTTGCTCAACATAATGTAGTGGGTGACAAGACAAATAACACAACGGATCAGGGTGGGGTATAAAAAGCAGGAAATAGGTAAAAAAGAAAAACGGGCATGTATCCGTTTTTCTTTTTTATATAACAGTGCTAGAATACTCGGGTTGTTTACAAATTAACATCTAATATATAATGGCAAAAATTTCAAAAATAGTTGCACGAGAAATTATTGATTCGAGAGGAAATCCGACTGTTGAAGTTGATCTTACTCTTTCTGATGGTTCGTTTGGACGAGCGGCGGTGCCAAGTGGTGCGTCAACAGGAAGTCATGAGGCGGTAGAGCTTCGAGATGGTGATAAAAAGCGATATGGCGGAAAAGGTGTATTGAAAGCTATTGCGAATGTAAATGGTCCAATTCTCAAAGCGCTCAAAGGTAAAGAGTGGAATCAAAAAACACTTGATGCCGCTATGATTGCGCTTGATGGTACAGAAAACAAAGGAAAACTTGGGGCAAATGCAATCCTTGGTGTTTCTCTTGCGTTTGCAAAAGCTCAAGCTGAATGTCTCGGTAAACCACTATGGAAGTATTTTAAAGATATCTCAAAAACAAAAGAAGTACGACTTCCACTTCCAATGATGAATATTCTCAATGGAGGTGCGCATGCTGCAAACTCTACAGATCTTCAGGAGTTTATGATTCAACCTGTGGGAGCGAAGTCTTTTGCTCAGGCACTTCAGTGGGGTACAGAAGTATTTCATGAATTGAAAAAACTCCTAAAAGCAAAGAAGCTTTCTACAACGGTGGGAGACGAGGGTGGATATGCACCAACACTTCCTTCAAACGAAGCGGCGATTGAGATTATCCTTGAGGCAATCAAAAATGCTGGATATGTGCCAGGTAAAGATATTGGTATTGCTATCGATGCAGCGGCAAGTGAATTCTACAAAGATGGAAAATATCACTTGGCTTCTGAAGGAAGAGTGCTTTCTACAGAAGAAATGGTTGCCTTCTATGCTGAATGGGTAAAGAAATATCCAATTCTTTCAATCGAAGATGGTCTTGCGGAAGATGATTGGGCAGGATACGCACTCATGACAAAAACTCTGGGAAAGAAGATTCAGATTGTGGGAGACGATTTGTTTGTAACAAATATTACACGATTGAAAAAAGGTATCGACGAGAAATCTGGAAACTCAATCCTTATCAAACTCAATCAGATTGGTACAGTGTCAGAAAGTATTGATGCAATCACGATGGCACGAAACGCAGGGTATACTTCTGTAGTGTCACATCGATCAGGGGAGACAGAAGATACAACAATCGCCGACTTTGTGGTTGGGCTTGGAACAGGTCAGATCAAGACAGGTTCACTCTGCCGATCAGAACGAACAGCAAAGTATAACCAACTTCTCCGAATCGAAGAATCTCTCGGAAAAAAAGCGGTATTTCCTGGAAAGAAAGCGTTTATAGTTTAAAATCTAAAAAACACTCGCGAAAGCGAGTGTTTTGTTTTATAATAACTGCCTATGGAAAAGAAAACTTTTAAGCAGGTTGTATTAATCGTATTAGATGGGTGGGGTTATCGAGAAGATAGTAAGGATAATGCAGTGGCTGCTGCTCATACTCCAAACTTTAAAAAATACTGGGACACATATCCACATGCGCTTCTTGAGGCAAGCGGTCTTGCGGTAGGGCTTCCAGAAGGGCAAATGGGAAACAGTGAAGTGGGGCACATGACTATTGGTGCAGGGAAAGCACTCGATCAGGATTTGGTTCGTATTCAAAAAGCAATTGATACGGGAGAATATGAAAAAAACCCTGCATTTGGTGCGCTCTTTGATCATGTGAAGAAAAATAATTCAGTATTGCATGCGCTCGGACTCGTTTCTGATGGAGGAGTGCATTCACATCAAGAACATCTTTTTGCATTTTTGCGAGCAGCTCATAATGCAGGTGTAAAAAAAGTCGCAATTCATGTATTTACCGATGGGCGAGATACTGCTCCTCAGAGTGCGGTAACCTACATGAAAGATCTCGAAAAAGTATTGGATGAAGTAGGAAATGCTTTTGTTGCATCTGTATCAGGACGGTTTTATGCGATGGATCGTGATAATAACTGGGATCGACTCAAGAAAACAGAAGAAGCACTTTTTGAATGTAAAGGGAATGTATGTACGATTAAACCATCTGCATATCTCGAGGATTTGTACAGACAAAATCTTGGAAAGAAGAGTTTGGATGAACATATTGAGCCAATTGTGTGTACAGATCTCAACGGGGAAAGTTGTGCAATTAAAGATAATGATGCGGTATTTTTCTTTAACTTCCGTTCAGATCGCGCACGAATGCTTTCAGAAAAGCTTATTGAAAAAGAAAGTACTCATAATATCTGCTTTGCAACACTCACTGAGTATAGTTCTGAATTCAAATGTCTGGTTGCATTTCCGCCGGTTAAAATTGACACTACACTTGCAAAAGAAGTGTCAAATGCCGGATTAACTCAGGCTCACATTGCAGAAACAGAAAAGTTTCCACATGCAACATATTTCCTCAATGGTGGATATGAGGGTGAATATCCAGGAGAAAAACATATTTTACTTGATAGTCGAAAAGATGTACAAACACATGATTTGGCGCCAAAGATGCGAGCAGAGGCTATTGCAGATAAAGGTGTAGAAGAAATTAAAAAGGGTACAAATTTTATTTTTATAAACTTCGCTAATCCTGATATGGTGGGGCATACAGCAAATGTACCAGCAATTATTGAAGCAGTAGAAGAGGTGGATACTCAGCTTGGGCGAGTGGTTGAAGCGATGAATGAAGTTGGTGGTGCAGTATTCTTTACTGCTGATCATGGTAATGCTGAAGTTAATATTGATCCAGCAACAGGAGAAAAGCATACAGCACATACTATAAATCCAGTGCCTGCTGTGCTCACTGATGCAGAGGTAAAAATACACAATGGTACACTTGCTGATATTGCACCAACAATACTTGCGTTACTTGGGGTGCACGTCCCGGTTTCTATGACTGGGAAGAGTTTGCTAGAATAAGTGGTACAAATAGTTTAGATAGTTTAGAGAAAATAAGTCTGTTGACCACAGGCTTATTTTCTTATACCATATTTCGGTACGTATTTTTTTGTTCTTTGGAGGAGGAAATCGTGAAAGCTGTATTTCTAAGTGGTCTACAGGGCTCGGGAAAAGGGATGCAGGGGGCGTTACTTGCAAAACGAGGCTTCAAGCACCTCGTTGCTTCC
>DBEI01000046.1 GCA_002294445.1 Patescibacteria group bacterium UBA910 | reverse complement strand
GTCCGCCAGGTCTACAATGACGGGATGCGGGAGCAAATTGACGCTTCCAAGTCCTCGGGCATGAGTGGCACATTCGGCAAGGTGGAACTTCGGACCTTCATCACCGCCGGTCGCATTATGATGACCTTCGCTTTTCGTCCCGGAGTTTTGCAAGCAACGGAGGAATCCATCACATTCATCGGCGAAGAGGATGAGAAGCCGGGCAAACGCTTTGGCATCCAGTCCGTTCACACCAATCTGGTGAATGCTATCCAGATGATCGACGCCGTAATCCACCACTGGCCGAAGTCCAGTGATCCGGAACACGATTACAAACGCAAAGAGCTCCTGACCGATAACAGCAATGTCTGTGTCGGCTAGCAGTATTACCGCCCACACCGGGACAAAATCCGGTGGAGGGCGGATTTTGTTTATTTCTCAACTTTCAATGAATCAACTCCTGGAATAACTAGACTATCAACTTCTAAAACCTTTTCCTGTTTAGGTAAATTATCATCAAGGACTTTGTATATCATAGGTATGTATTTTTTATATGACGCATCATCTTTTCCCATTGAGACAGTTTTGTCTTTTTCTTCCAGTTTAAGATTCTTAAAAGTCTCATTATTTTTCTGCCAAAAAACAGAAAGTTTTTCTTTGTGTAATACCTTAGTAAACTCCTCAATAGTGGGGGTATATTTTTGTTCATCTTCCCGTTCTGATGCAAATGTGTTTGCAAGATTTCTGAAAAGATAGTCAATAAAATATTCTGCATTCTTTGGATCTGCTGGGTCAAAACAGACCTCAAATAAATACTCATTGATTAAATCACTGATAATATTTTTATCATCTACACCCGTAGGATTATAGACTCCACAACCTACTCCATGACTGATTTCTCTGTTTGCTAATTGGTAAATAATAAAACTTCCGATGCGAGTTTTAAGTTCATTCGTTTTCTTTTCAATCTGCTCGACACCAAAGGTCCCGTCGGTAATTTTTTCTGTTATGTATTCACTATACTTACCCGCAAAATCTTTAGTCTCAAGTAAATTAATCTCCTCAAAGATATTCTTTTTAGTGAGAATGTAGCGAGAATTAAAAATAGCAAAGATTTTCTGTGATATTTCTCTCATTTCTTCTTTGGCGATATTTCTCGTATCTCCTTGAGTTGGAGCATCCTTATTTGCATGTTGTGCAATGGCTCTCGACAAGTCAAAAATATCACCACCTCGATCTGCACTACATGACAATCTAAAAAGCATTAGATCATGAAAACCAAGAACTCCTCGACTCGCTTCTGACAGTTTTTCAATGACTCCATTTCCAGCATGTCTACCATCACCAAATACCCACTCTGCAATCTCAGTAATGTTTTCTGGAGTATTGTTGGAATGCTTTCCTGCACGATCAGACCACCCCGAATCATTAAGTAATCTCGTCAAAAAGTAATCTAGATTGTGACGTAAACCGGTGCCATTATTTTCTTCACCAAGCTCAAAGAGAGAATACTCTGGAACTGTATCCAAGAGATATGAAATAATTTTATTAGCTAGATCACCCTTAAGAGTGCGAGCGTTGTTCACCAAGATTCTCCATAATCTTTCTCTTGTATATTCACCATGTTTGTAAGCAAATCTGTCATCGGAAAAAGCAGAGTCTAAAGTTTCAGTGCCATCAATAATTTTGTCCCTCCAAGTCGTATAAAATCTATGCTGTCCCACATCAATTGGTTTGGATAGGTTAACAATCAGATTCAAGTATGTTTCTAGATTTCTGCCATTTGTCCACCCACCATTGAAACACGCGAGAGAAGTTCTAAAATCTTCTGGAACACTGTCGATACGCGCATAACTATTGTCGTAATGTGTGTTTTCTTCAAGACTCTTAAGTCTCACTTCAACACTAAAAACTTGTTCCAGCAAAAAACGCTCAGGGCTATTTTCTCCCAGTCTATTCAGATATTTTTTGTAGTAAGTTGAGTTTTTATAAGTTGAATCACTAAAAGAATTGGATCTTTCATGAGCTTCTCTTTCATACCCATCCTCGTGTGGTAATACTAAGGAGAAGAAGCCACGTCCACCATTAGTTTCTGTGTCATATATTTTTCTAAACACACTCGGATAGTGAATATAAATGAGAAGCAAATTAACAAGATCACGCTTATCAAAATCACTATTTCTAAAATCAGTTGATTGAAGGTCAAACAGCAAAACGGTATTTATAAGTCTCTTTAATTTTCTGACATCTCCAATGAATGGTAAATATTCATGGTATATTTTTTCTGATTTGTATATGTCTAACAGACCACCTATAGCTTGGCGAACAGGCAATGGATCTACAAAGCTATTTGTGATTGTTCTTCCCAGGTTCTCAGATACATATTCCGCCAAATCTTTTCTGTCGATGTATAGACTTATTTTTATGTTCACAAACTTTTCTAAGAATCTACTGATTTTGTCTGCATCATGATTTTCTGTTTCCATTAGACTGATATTCTCTGTGTCATAACAAATAACATAAGATATGTTTGGAAAGTTAAAACTCTTCCTGATCACAAATAGTATTTGTTTTATCTCGGAAAGGTTTATTCTGTCGAGATCATCTACCACTACAATAATTTTTTTCGGAAAATGTTTAAGTATGACTTCTAAATCATCACATGCTTCTTCAGATGTGTAATCTGAAGTTAGCGAAGGAGCGAGTAATCCAAAAATTGAGAATCTTCTGACTTCTTTTAGCAATCTAGAGTAGCGAAAAATGAGAGGTTTTATTTCAGGCACAAATGAATCTTTTTGTATCGCATGAATGAGGCCATCAATGAATATCTCCAACAAGTTGGTCGCTCCTGAATGTTTCAATGGACTAAACTCATAGACGATGGTTTTATCGTCATTTTTCTCTCTCCAATATTGCTTACAAAAATTAACAAAAGTTGATTTTCCGATGCCCCAAGGGGAATCTATTCCAAAAACAAAACTCTCTGGAGAACCATTATTAAAAACTCTTTCGGCGAAACTGTCAGCTCTATCCGCAAAGTTCAAAAGATCATCTTTTCTTTCCTTTATTTCTTCATCAACAACAAAGGATGAATCGTTTTTGTTTTCTCGCGAGAATAATGTTCTCGCTGTTACCAATATAAAAGCTAGGAAAGGAAAAGATATAATACTCAAGACTTGTATGGCATTTAGTGATCGGATGAAATCAGTATGCCATTCGGGAATAAGGTTATTCCAGACTGTATAAATCCATATACCGAAGGAAATTGCTATCAATACATCAAATCGAGCACTCTTCGCAATTTTCAAAAACTCTTTGAATATTCCTCTTGTAAAAAAATATGAAATGAGAATAGCTATGCATACTCCAGAGATATAAAAAGAGCTTATCTCATAATTTCGCAAATCAATCCAGTGGTTTACTGCATCAGTTGCAACTATCGATATAGTGCAGATTTCAGTAGCCAATATACCTAAAAACACGTTTTTAATTACCAATACAAAATCCGTAGTGATTGTCTTAATATCAGCCAGATTACCTCTGAGTGTTTCTAGTTTTCCATTCATGAATTAAGCATATACTCATAGGTCGGAAAGTCAAAAATAAAAAATGAGTGTATATTTGGAGTCTTAAATTACTGCACTATGTGCAGTAATTTCAAAAAATTAGGACAAAAGCACATTCCTATCGACGAGAGCAATTAAACTGCGAATATGCTTTGTAGCAACCTCTGGATCTGGAAATGACTTAGCCCAATTATAGGTTCTGAAATCAGACTGCCAAGCGAGCTTTTAAAAGTTTAAACCCCGAAAGGGGTTTTTACTTTTTAGCTCCGCGGGAGAAGATGTGTGGGACACATTTTCGTTAGGGATCGAAAACCTGTGATAGTTTTTTGTAAGTGTAACGAAACAAAAAACAGAACAGGTGTACCGTTCATGTAATGAAAGATCATCCTACCCGCGGAGCAGTTTAAATTTTAAATCCCTAAAAAGTGATTTAAAATTCTCCCGTTATCTGAGTTATTTTATTTTTGATGCGGGTAGGACGATCGGACATTTTTGACAAATAAATAAATATATGACAATGTATTATTGAAAAGGAGGGTTCTTTCAATGCGAACATTCGCAGAGCTTGAGCAAGACGAGAACGTGATGGCTGCAGAAGTTAGTGAGGTCCTAGAGGACTATGTTACTTCGGGTGCTGCAATCAATCCTTCGGTTGTCATAGGTCTTATCAACCGTACCAAGCCAAATACCAACTTGCGCACGCAAATGAAAGTTAGCGCACAGAAAGGTAAAGATGACCAAATTCGTCGGCGCTTTGTACGCGACGCTGCCGTTTATGAACAAGTTATCCGGCGCCTTAATCAGTAACCACCGCCACTTCGGTGGGATGAAAGCTAAAACTTCATCTCACGACGGAGTGGCGGCTTTTCATTTAGAGAAGTTAGTAGTATTAAAGTAACCACTTCAATTGATAAGATAAATTATAACGCTATACAAGACGAGGATCCAAAATTAAAACACCTTCTCAGGTGTTTTTTCGTTGCTCCGCGGAGCAACGAAACAAAAAACGATATATCTAGACAGATGAAAACAAGAGTATACTGAGGATAACGTTATACATCTACTCCATCCAACATGATAGACTTAATTATGAAGTTTTAATACTTCTTAATTATATTTTATGATTACAGTAGCACTTTTTATTTTAGTAGTTTTTTTGTTTTTGAAAGTTTACTCAATCGCTTCATCCATGAGACGATTGGAAGCAGAATTTTTACTATTAAGAGGAGATTCAAAATCTTCCTCCCCTATTCATGCTCCAACATCGACTTCTCTCATGTATACAGCAAAAGATATGGAGTCCATAACTCATACTCAGCAAGCACCTCAACCATATCCTACACCAAATGAAGTCTCTGGTAACAGTGATGTCATTGACTGGCTTAAGGAGAATTGGCTACTCAAGGTTGGTATACTCATGATTCTTGCAGGATTTGGATGGTTTGTAAGTTATGCTTTCACACATGATTGGATTGGTCCCGTAGGAAGAATTATGCTCGGTTTTATTTCAGGTGGGCTACTCACGATCTTTGGAACATTGAGAGCGTCGAAAAACGAAACTCAAGGAAACACTTTTTCTATTCTCGGATCATCACTGATCATCATTACTGCTCTTGCCGGTCAGTACTTCTATCAGTTTTTCCCCGCATCTCTTATTCTCGCGATTATTTTCTTGGTTTCTGGCTATATATCTTTTTTTGCAGTTGTCAGTTCAAATCAAAAATTGGCACTTTATGGAATCGCAATGTCTCTTGTTGCACCATATTTTTCTCACACAGCTCTTGAAAATCAAGTTAACTTCTATGCATATCTCTGTGTAATTTCTATTGCAACAATATGGGTAGCTGTAGCTAGAGGCTGGAGATCTATTATACCCGTAGGTATTACAGGTGTGTTTTTCTATGCACTACAAAGTCTCGATTCAGGTTTAATGACTCACCCATCAAAGTACAGCATTCTATTTATCGTATATATTATTTCTAGCATATACCTTTCTATAAGTGCATGGAGTCTCATTAAAAACAAGATTCGTGCGGATGGCGTAGACATGTATCTCACTATTCTCAACACAGCTTTGATGCTCATGTTTACTATCAAAATTGTTCCAACAGTATTGCAAAGTCTTGTAATTGCAGGATGGATGATCGTGTATGCATTAGTGGGCGCATTAGTGTTTGAAAAAACAAAAAACGAAAAACTATTTTATCTACACGCACTTGCTTCGATTGTGCTTTTAGGTGTCGCCACTTCGATTGAACTCTCTGGCCCAACCCTCGTTATTGCCTTTTCTATTGAAGCTGCAATCATATCACTTGCATCTTATGTGGTAACTGGAAAAGTAGAGACGGCCGAGAAATTTGGTTTATTGATGAGTATTCCTTTTATAATGTCTATTCCAAGTCTCACCTCATACAAATGGAATACCGGCGTATTTCACTCTGATTTTGCGATTTTAGCTGTCATGATGCTTGCATTTGGTGTACTTGGAATTCTATACAAACTAGAAAAAAAGAATTCTGTCACAGCATTTAGACCTTCTCATCTTTCTTTTATCATGGCTACATTTTATGCATATGCACTTATTTGGCGCTCTTCTCATTCCATCTTCCTTAACCCAGACAGCGCAGTATTCATGTCATTACTCATATATACAGTAATCGGGCTTTTTACTCACTTTATCGGTTTGTTCAAGAGACATGTAGTATTGAGAAATTATGGAACCACTTTACTTACATTGGTAGTGATAAGACTTATGCTTATTGATGTATGGGGTATGGATCTCTCACTCCGAGTGATCACCTTTGTGGTACTTGGTACGCTGTTTGTAAGTACAGCATTTATCTCAAAAAAACAAAACGCTCTTTATGATTCACCACATGTATAACTATATGAAAAAAATAATTATTTTATCGGTATGCATATTTACCTTGTTGAATATCCCTGTAGCGATTGCTCAGAGTTGGCAACCAGCAAATTTCATAAACCGAGAACCTGAAAATAAAACTTTATTTACAAAATATCAGGATTATGGAAATGTTCCTACACTCAACATCAAGATACCTTCTGTAGTTGAAGTTGGTCTTGTACCCGATCAAATACGTGTGAGTGATTTTGGTGTATACGATTCAACAGCAAAAATGTTTGTTCCGTATCGGTTTATACCAAGCAATCAAACAGTGCAAAAGACATTATCTGTACAGGATATAAATAATGGCAAGATTATTCCCAGCTTGTCCGATGATAATCAGATGACAGATTATCAATTTGAAGTACCGAGCAACACCGGAAAATGGGGTAAGGCCGATCTGTATCTTAAATATGATAGAGTTATAAAATCAAACTCAATATCACTCTCATTAAGTGATTACGTAAAGTTACCATCATCAATAACCTTACAAGCTGTAATCAATGGAAAGTGGGTTGTCTTACTTAATCAAGTAAACCCAACCACATCCATCATCAATTTTCCTGAAACAAAATCAGATTTATGGCGCTTAGAAATTGAATACACTCAGCCATTACGTGTACAAGAAATTACCCTTAATGATCTGTCTGATCAGTCACCAAAAGCAGTCATGCGTTTCCTAGCTCTCCCTAACCACGAGTATCAAATATTTGCTAATCCAGAATATATGATACGTGATTATACAGACTACATTGAATCTTCAGACCTCATTAACCCAATCACACTCGTGTATGGCGGTTCTGTATCATTTGTTTTGAACAAAGCGTTTGTTCCTGTGGATTCTGATGGTGATCAGATAATGGATTCAAAAGATAACTGTCCAAATATTTTCAACCCAAATCAACTGGATGTAAATAACAACAATATAGGAGATGAATGTGATGATTTTGACGGTGACAGTGTTATTCAATCGAGGGATAACTGCCCTTCAACTCCTAATATGAACCAACAAGATACAGATGGAGATGGTATTGGCGATGCATGTGATCCTGATGAGAGCCGAATCACCGAAAGATATCCTTGGATTGTATGGGTAGGTCTCGGGTTTGCAACATTAGTATTCGTAGTGTTATTACTCTTGGCAGTACAAAGATCAAAACAAAATAACGAGAGCTCAATGAGCTAGAGAAATCACATAACATCAAAAAGCTCGTAGCACCCACCTCTAAAGTACACTGTTACATTACTCCATATGCAGAAAAACAAAAAACACCGTTTGGTGTTTTTTGTTTTCAATATTATTGGTTATACCATTTTTGTAACCAGTTTTTCATTTGCCCTATTTCAGTAGTTTGGGTGGTAATAATCGCCTGAGCCATATCTTTTATCTCTTGATTCTTCGCATTTTGCAACGCTGCTTCTGCCATGGCCACAGCGCCCTCGTGGTGCACTATCATCTCTGTAAGGAATGTCTTATCAAAATCATCGCCTGTTTTACCTTTAAGGGCGCCCATCATACCATCCATCATTCCAGACATATCTCCACCACAATGCGCCATCATCATTTCATGGGACATCATAGGACACTGCGCATTACGTGACCGATAACTAGTACTACCCCACACAAACCACCCCACAAAAAGACCAATAATAAGGGAGACAAGCACTGCAAACAAAACAGTATTTTTATTTTCCATAAGTATTATTTTATGTAATTAAATGAATAAATAATCCGGAAATATACTGATACATTAAAACATCAACACATCCATTATAATATAAAATGATATACTATATCCATGCACCAATCACATTACAAAGGATTGATTACGATGACAATCCTCTCATTTATTACAATGTACTTTCTCATGTTCGCTATGGTTGATACACCAAGTAATATATTTATTGGTATAAATCAATTTTACATGGCAGGACTCATGACTGCCCCTATGATTCTCATTGAAATCATTACAATGAGATCAATGTACACCAATAAAAACAAGAATACTGTTATCACACTCGCAACCACCCTCACCTTAATCATTTTTTTCTTACTTATAAGAAATCAAACTGCGATTACAGATAAAGAATTTCTAAAATCCATGATTCCTCATCATGCGGGTGCGCTACTGATGTGCCAAGAGGCTGACCTAAAAGATCCTGAGATTAAACAGCTCTGTGAACAGATTATTCAAAATCAACAAGCTGAAATTGAAGTCATGAAGCAGAAGTTACAAACAATTAAATAATAAAATCACCGATAACCCAAAGCACCATTATTTCCCATATGAAGAAAAATAAATATACTGTCGGCAATTTCACTCTGAAAGTAAAGAAATCAGCAACCGGAAAAGGTTTGTTTGCTATCGATCCAATACCTAAAGGTTCTTGTATTATTGAATACATCGGCAAACCTGTACCGGAAAAAGATCAAGATAAAGGAGGTAGGTATCTATTTTGGACAGGAAAAAAGACAATGATAGACGGAAATATTCCTGAAAACAAAGCAAAATACATAAACCACTCCTGTCGCCCAAACTGTGAAGCAGTAGGGCCAAATGGACATATATACATATTCTCTACTCGAAACATCAAAGCAGGAGAAGAGCTCACATATGATTACGGTGATGAATATTTCGAAAAATATATTAAACCCATGGGATGCAAATGTAATAAATGTGCTAATAAATAGCTAAAAACACTTTACTTTCAATCTGTTGACACATATATATTTATATGTTAAAAATGTTTCCGGAGGAAGTAAATGTACAGTTACTCTTGGAAGAGGCGCTTCGGGGACAGTGTCCCAGATGATCTAGAGGAGCCAATCTTGAGTATAGGTGAAGACATCTTCACCTATACGGATACACTCGAGAAGTTACGGACGAGACGCATGGGTGCAGTCCGTATACTCAATAAGGCACTTCAAAAATTCAAGACAGAGAGCGTGACCA
>DBEI01000019.1:4719-4946 GCA_002294445.1 Patescibacteria group bacterium UBA910 | reverse complement strand
TCCTCGATTTTTGCAGGTTGAATACGTCCATCAGCAATGAGTTTCTCCAGTGCCACCTTTGCAACCTGGCGACGCACTGGATCAAACGATGAAATGGTGATAGATCCTGGTGTATCGTCCACAATCACTTCCACACCACTCATACGTTCAAATGCTTTAATGTTTCGTCCTTCTTTACCGATAATCTTACCTTTGATTTCATCTGAAGGAATCGGCACGTTTGTAGT
>DBEI01000019.1:0-4391 GCA_002294445.1 Patescibacteria group bacterium UBA910 | reverse complement strand
ATGTCAGCGGTCACTGAGTTTGCGAGACGCTGGATAGATGTAGCGAGAATGTCCTGAGCTTTTTTCAAAAGCTGTTCCTCACCGTTTCGTTCGAGTTTTTGTATGCGCGCTAAAATATCCGCTTCGTATGCTCGTTCGGTGTTTGTAAGTATTTCTTTTTTTGCTTCTTCTGGAGAGAGTCGTCCTACACGCTCGAGCTCTGCTTGACGTTCTTCCTTTAGTTTTTCTGCTTTATCCCGAATCTCTTTGATTTCAGCGATTCTTTCTTTGATCATGTCAACTTCAGAATCAATATCAATCTGACGTTTGTCGAGCATTTCTTCCTTTTTAATCAATCGTTCCTCTGTTTTCTTTGCTTTTTCTTCTTTTTCTTTGCTTTCAATTCGAGCTTCCTCAAGGATTTTTTCTGCTTTTTGTTCCGCACCTTCGATAATCTCTTTTTCTCGGTCTTTTGCAGCAAGCTCCATTTGTTTGAGCTCAAGCTCCATAGAACCTCGTTTTCCGAGAGAAATGATCAGTCGTAGGTAGTAACCTAAAGCAACTCCCACAAGGGATGCTCCAGCCAAAAGGGCTGCTACTATTTTTAATGACATATTATACGCAGTAACTTACTGCCTTACACGGAAGCCTAAAAAGTTTTTATGGTGTCAGTACAAGGGGAGTGCGGTCATTCAGCTAGGGCAGGGGTGGTGGGACAGTCAGTTACACAAATTTAAATGAGTAATACATACACAATATAACATAAAAAAGATTTTGTCTAATATTAAAAAAATCCGCATATTTTGCGGATTTCTCGTGTTCTTAGAGGATTTTATCTACAATACCGTATTTCTTTGCCTCTTCTGCTGTCATAAAGAAATCTCGATCAACATCCTTTTCAATCTTTGAAAGTGGTTGTCCTGTGTTCTTTGCGAGCATTTTGTTGAGATTTTCTCGCATTTTCAAGATTCTTTTTGCTGAGATCTCAATATCTGAGGCTTGCCCCTCTGTACCACCTGATGGTTGATGAATCATAACATCAGCATTTGGAAGTATATAGCGCTTACCTTTTGTACCTGATGAAAGGATCATTGCGCCCATTGATGCTGCTACACCGATACATACAGTAGAAACATCATTTTTAATGTGATTCATGGTGTCTATAATAGCTAGACCAGCTGTAACCACTCCTCCTGGTGAGTTTATGTAGATAGAGACGTCTTTTTTAGGATCTTCAGATTGGAGGAAAAGAAGCTGAGCAATGACAAGGTTGGCCACCTGATCATCGATTGGTCCACCGAGAAAGATGATATTTTCTTTGAGTAGGCGAGAGTAAATATCGAAGGCTCTTTCACCCATGGTTGTTTTTTCTATAACTGTTGGTACTAGGTAAGACATAATATTGTTTAGAACTCCCAAATTTCACCAATCTCATCGTCTAAAATTTTAAAAAGGTTCTCGCCGTACTACTAAGTACGTCTCCGAGCCTTTTTAAATTTTATACGCGACCTTGGCGAAATTGTGAAAGTTCGTGTGTATACGGGCAATACTTGATTGTTAATATGTTAACTATTATAACAGAAGAAAAAAAATACGCAAAAACTTTTCTTTTGCTGAAATATATTACATAATCTTTCTATGAGACTTCATCGATTTTATATAGCTGAAAAAATAGAAGGAAAGAGTGTGACTATTTCAAATAGAGATTTGATTCATCAGTGGCGAAAAGTCTTTCGGTACAATGTGGGTAGTCAGGTAATTGTGTTTGATGGGTCAGGTATCGAGTGTCGAGCGGTGATTATGAAAGTATCCCCATCTGAAGCGGAGCTCTCTATTCTTGAAACAAAAGACATACCCGCTCCCACAAAAAACCTATGGCTTTGTCTTTCTCTTATTAAAAAAGATAATTTTGAATTAGTGGTTCAAAAAGCAGTGGAGCTTGGGGTAAACCATATTGTCCCTATTCTCGGAGAACGGAGTGAAAAGAAAAAATTGAATATGGAACGATTAGAAAAAATTGTGCATGAAGCAACAGAGCAGTCAGGAAGAGGGGAGTTAATGAAAGTATACGAACCAACTACACTGCCAAAACTTTTTTCAAGTGGAATGTTGCCTCAAGAAAAAATATTTTTTCACCCCGAATATCCTCCTGTGCAAGACTATCTATCTGCACAAACGAAGCAGTATTCTTTTGCGTATTTTATTGGTCCAGAAGGTGGTTTCAGTGAAGAGGAAATTGAATTATTTAAAAAACATAATGTGTCTGGGTTTGCTCTCGGACCGAGAATTTTACGAGCAGAAACTGCTGCCATTGTAGGTGCGACACTTCTCGGTATGTCATTTTAGGTATAAAAAAAGGGGCGGTGTCCAGTCGCCCCACTCCACAAACGAGGTATTACGGGTGCGTATACGCACCTCTTCTTGTTGCACCTAAGCGACGACGCGGGAGCCGGCTTATAAGTGCATCTGGTCAAATAATACCCAATACCTTCTGTTGAGTCAAATTATTTTTGACCTTCAAGAAATTTAAACACAAGATCGTTTGTGAGAAATGTTTCTACATACATTCGCACTCGGAAACGCTCCGCATCCTTGTAGTGAGAGAGTATCTTATCCATTTCCGCTTTTACAAGCTCTTCTTCAGGCTTAATATCTTCTTCTCGAGCGATAGTGTTGAGTAGTATCTGTGATTTTGCACGCTTTACCGCGGTATCTTTCCAGTCTGTCTTAAGATCATCTTCTGTTTTTTTGATGTGAGTGAGGTAGTCCTCAAATTTGATACCTGAAGCGGCGAGATCGTCTTGAAACTGAGCTTTCATTTTCTCAAGCTCACCATCAATGATAATCTGTGGAATTTCAATAGTTGAATCAGCGATAATTGCCTCTAATGTTGAGGTGCGTTTTTTATCGTGCGCTTTAAATGTTTTTTCTTTAAGCAGGTTTTCTTTTATGCGATTTTTTAGATCTTCCACTGATGCAAAATCACCAATCTGTTTCAAGAAAGCCTCATCTATTTCTGGTAAATCTTCATCTTTGATTTCTCCATGATCATGATTGTGTTCATCGAGCCCTTCTTTTTCATGCATATGTGCATGGGCAACATTCTGTCGCAGATTTTTAATTACATCTTCGATTTCTTTTTCGGTTACATCTACAGGATCTTCATCTTTAAAGACATTTTTTGCAATTTTTTTATAGTCGCCAAGTTTTACTTCTGGCATGAGTGCAGTCTTGATCTTAAATCCAAGTGGACTTCCAGCACCAATTTTGGTGATCTGGACGAGAGGTTTACCGATCGGATCTAGTTTTTCATCCTCGAGTATTTGAGGGTATACTTCTCCGAGAGCCATTTCACCAGCTTCTTCGAGAATTTTAATCTCTCCTACGTGTTGAATAACCAGGTTCTCTGGTGCAGTTCCTTTGCGGAAGCCAGGAAGAGTAACCTCTTTTTTGAGAGATTCAATTGCTTTTGTCCGCATTGAATCCATCATTGCTTGTGTAATTTCACCAGTAATTTCAACTTCTTGTCCGGGAAGTCGAGTTACTTTTATATCAGTATAGTCTTTTGTTGCCATAATTTTCATAGTCTATAGTAAAACTTAAAAAATACCAAATTATAAAAAAACCTCTCCTTGAGGAGAGGTTTTTTGTTATTGGAGTTCTGCGCCGAGTCCTGTGGTCTGAGTCGCTTCGATCTCTGCTTTCAGTGTATCAACTTCGTCACTTGGGCTTACTGCTTGAATCACTGCTGCCTCTTGAGAAGCCATTTGCTCCTGTCGTATAAGTGATGCGCTTTCTTTCTGTGTGTTAATTCGTTTACCCCAGAAATAAAGTCCACCGAGTATGATGAGTGCGATAATGATGATTGTGCCCACTGCGCCACTTACAGAAGATTTCTCTGGTGTTTGTGGGGCAGGAGTGGTCATGTTTATTGGTGTGTTTGTAACTGGAGGTGTGTTTGTTGTTTCGTTTTCCATGTTTTTAAGTGAGATTAATTAGTCTTTTTAGTTGTAGTACTTGTGATTGGGGTTGAGGTTGATGTTACGCTCTGTCCTTTGAAGCTTTCAAGTGCAAACGTAACTGCTTTCTGAGCTTTTTTGAGAATATCCTCGATTTCCCGCACAGCACTTTTTATTGTTTGACCAGTTGTTGTGGCTGTACTTGATGCAGTACTGGTTCCAGTAAGTGTGGTTGGAATTACAATAGTTTTAAGTTTTGCTCGTGCATCAGTAAGTGCAAGTTTTGCATCTGCTGAGGCTTTGGTAGGTGCTGTTACATCAGCGCCTTTTTCTTTAAATTTAGCAATTCGAGTGTCGAGTTTTTCAACAATTTTCTCAAGTCGAGTAATTGTTGCATCAAGTCGACTTAGTACAATACGAGCTGCTGTCTGTTGACGTATAAGTTCAAGTTTA
>DBEI01000064.1:19975-25393 GCA_002294445.1 Patescibacteria group bacterium UBA910 | reverse complement strand
TGGTCTTAAAGAACGTTATGTTTTTTCGTATCTCCTCCTGCGCTTTTTCAAAAGCTTGCTCGAAGTCACTTTTTACCCCAAACATACCTTTACCCAGCGAAGATTCATACTGAAATCCCACCTTACCATCAATGATTTGTCCTGTACCAATCTTTTGACCATTGAGTAATATTGTCATACTATCCCCTTTCTGGAATACGTTTATTCGTCCTCCGTTATACTCGATAGGATATCGTAAGTCAAACATATCCTGAGCTTTTATAAGCTCTTTTTCCAAACGCACATTATATGCAGTACGTTCTGGTTTAAACTTAGGATCAAATTGATATTCTGGTTTTAGAGGAAGTTTACCAGAGACCATATCTTCTGGACCTGTATACTGTGCACCTTCTGACACAATCTGTTCAAAATTTATTGTTTTTGGAGTGGATGTTTCAGCCAAAGATAGGTCCACTGTTCCAGCATCCATTGTTGCTGATGCGAGAGGATGATTTGCGGATATATTATTCACCTCCGGTGTTAGAGATATTGGCTTAACTGAATTTTCTACCGTTGCAACAGGTGTTTTCACAGAAGGAACAGCTTCAATGTCACCCTTTGGCAACGGAGATGTTGCAAGTTTATCTGCATCAAACATTGTGTTTCCTGTATACTCACCAAACTGATGTGCTTTTCCTGATGCGTCAAAAAGAATATTGACCGAACCATCGTTGTGCATGAGAGCAATATCTCCATTAGCGTTCATTGTAAGCTCTTCACCTTGTAGACCAAAAGCACTTTCTGCCACTTCTCCCGGTTTGTACAACCCAAGATCCATAGCAATCTTTTCTGGAGATTGTGAAAGTAATTTCTGAACAGCAGGAGAAACATTGTGATCCTGCAGATTTTCCTTTAACTGAGAGACTGTATCAATAAACCCTTTATCTGAAAGCTCCACCCCCACTGGTTCGTATCCTTTTATATCAAAAGGAACATCTACTCTTTGAGGCGATGACTCCGCAACCTGTGCAGGAGATAGTTTAATAGATGTTTTTTTATTATCTGTGACAAATTTATCGAACCAAGATTTTACACTTGTCGTATTTGCATCAACCGCTTTTGGTTTTGGAGCTGTGTCCATAGTATTTCCAGATACTTTTCCACTACTTGGCGCGCTTTCCCCCATCACTGCTTGCCCAGCCATACCAAGCCCCACCGTAGACACACCAGCAACCGCAGCAGTTACGAGTCCTTTTTTGATTTGATTTTTCATCATCTCGCCTTTTTCATTCTTGAAAAATTCGTCGAGATTTTTCTCCTCTTCAATAAATTGATCTTTTTCACGAACACTATTTGACCCATACTCATTAAGATATTCTTCTCGCTTCTCTGTTATTTCTTTTTCTTTTGCATTACCATACATTTTTCCTGCAGCAAGACCAATATTTGTACCTACAAACGCACGGGTTGCTCTCCACCCAAGAGCGGCAAGTGCACCAGATACACCCACGGTACCAAGCGCCACACCACCTGCAGTAAGGAGTGCGGAAGACAATACAACTCGTTGAGCAAGAGGAAGTGAATTCCATTTCTGGAAACATTTTTCAATAGTCGACTTTTCTTTTTCTGGCATCGCCTCCCTCAAACGGTCTTGCAACAATCGATATTCTTTTTCTGCTTGCTCAAACACACCCACATCTATTTTTTTGATCTGCACACCCTCGGGATCAGGAACCGAACCATCACCAACACCTTCAATCTCCTTTATATTCCTACCTGAAATGAAATTTCTTAGATTCCACTTGGCTTCAAGATATGCTTTCTCTGCTTCAATATGCTCAGCTTCACGCTCCAAAGGTGGACGCTGTTTACCGGGTGCACCCAGTTTCTCCATAACAGAACGAAACATCTTCTTTCCTTCTCGTACTTTTGTCTTATAATCCGCTTCATGAACCGCAAAGCTCTCACGGGCAGCATCAAGTGTGGCTCGCATTTCACGCTCTATTTTTTCTGACTCCTCTGGACTTAAATCTGTTTTATTAATGGGTCCAATAGGTTCATCATAAAGATATGAGGTGGTATTTGTTTCTTGTGTTCGTTCAGAAGGTGTCACCTCTGTTTCTGGTGCAGGTACAACAGTAGACTCCTCAGGTATCTGAGGAATATCGTTTTGTGATGACTGGGTTTCCATACTAGGGATTGGCGGAAGAGACGCACTTGATGATTGTGGTTTTCTATCTGGAACTTGCCATGTTAATTTTTCTTCTTCAAGAGTCGGGTTTTTGACTTTATATGTGTCCGGATCATATGCATATGAACTCTGTGTTTTACTTCCCTCTTCTATAGTTTCTTTAAGAGTTTTATATTCATCAGCAGACACCAGACTCTCTATACTTGATAAATTGGTTGAAATAGATTCAAACGTCTTTTGATGTTTAACCTTAAACTCTTTAAACACCTGCAGTTTTGTTTTTATTGGACCGGAGGCACGCTGTATAAGTGAATCCATTTTATTCATCAGTGATTCGTAGAAAGGATTTTTGGATATATCTTCTGCATTTTCAACAGGTTTCTCTGTTTTAAAAGATCCCAAAAAAGCCCCTTCTGAAGGGTCGATTTTTTGAGGACGAGGAGTAATAGATTTTCCAATAGAACTCACTACATTAACAATCTTACTTTTATCCACCGCAGGATTGTCGTTTCCTTCCACATTATCTACCACTGATGTTTCTAGTATAGAAGGATTTGTATGCTGATCGATAGAATTAAGCGGATCATCAAGATCTAATACAGTCTCACGAGAAGAATGTTTTAAGTCCACATTATTTGCGTTTTCTTTTTGTTCATCCAAAATATCCAAAGATTGAGGAATCACCTCTCCATTTGCCACACTATTAAGTTCATTAAGAAAATGCTGGCTATTTTCTTTATTTGATATAGGAGAAACATCTTCCATGTCTATATTGTATATTGCACATACACACAAGCGCAATGAAAAAAATCGTTCGTATGTGTACAAAAAACAAAACTGACATTTCTGTCAGTTTTGTTTTTTATTTTATTTAAGAAACTACTTACCTTGAGGATTTTTGGTTGAGTTCGAGGCGCGAGTCTTGAGAGAATTTGTAGACGTGAGAAGTGAGCGATCTCACTTCGCAAGACCTTGCCTAAGCTTTTGTAACCAAAAGATTGACAAGGTATACAGTTCCTGTAAGGAACAGTCGTACGGCGGAAAATTCTATCAGACGAGCAACGAAGAAATCGAGCAAAAAGACCAAGGTGCTACTTCCGAGACTCCACAATTGTTTTTTCGACGTTTGGAGGTACTACTTCATAATGATCAAATTCCATTGTCACCGATCCACGACCTTGAGTCATAGAACGAATATCAGTGGTGTATCCAAACATTTCTGATAGAGGCACTTTTGCTTTAATAACTTTCAAACCAAATCGATCCTCCATACCTTCAATCTGACCTCGTTTTGATGAAAGTGAACCAGTTACATCACCCATGAACTGCTCTGGCATAACCGCCTCTACTTTCATAATCGGTTCAAGAATAACAGATTTTGCTTTCTTTGCTGCTTCCTGAAATGCCTGAGATGCTGCAATCTTGTATGCAATTTCAGAAGAGTCCACGTCGTGGTATGAACCAAATGTAAGTTCACAAGATACGTTTACCATCTTGTATCCTGCAACAATACCTCGATCCATCGCTTCTTTTACACCCTTTTCTACTGCAGGAATGAATTCTTGTGGAATCACACCTCCTTTAATAGAGTCGATGAATTCAAATTCATCATATCGCTTTACATTTTTAGGCACTTTCTCTCCTTCAGCGAGCGGTTCAAGTGGTTTGATAGAGATCTTTACGTGACCGTATTGACCCTTACCTCCAGTCTGTTTGATGTATTTATGCTCAGCTTCTGCAGAACCGAGAATAGTTTCTCGGTATGCTACCTGTGGCTTACCAATGTTTACTTCTACACCAAACTCTCGCTTCATACGATCAACCATGATTTCAAGGTGAAGCTCACCCATACCAGAAATAATAGTTTCTCCTGTTTCAGTGTTTGATGAAATACGGAATGTTGGATCTTCATCTCCAAGTTTCTTCAACGCCATACCCATCTTTTCCTGGTCTGCTTTAGTTTTTGGTTCGATTCGGAGAGATACCACTGGCTCTGCAAACTTGATTGGATCGAGAATAATAGGATTGTTTTCATCACAGAATGTGTGTGATGTTTTTGCATTTTTGAGACCTACCGCAGCTGCGATTTCTCCTGCATACACTTTTTTCACTTCTTCTCGATCATTTGCCTGAAGTCGTACAATACGTCCTAGTCGTTCTTTTTCTCCTGTTGAAGAGTTGTAAATATATGAACCAGATTCTACTGTACCTGAATACACTCGGAAGAATGTAAGCTGACCTACGAATGGATCTGTTTGGAGTTTGAATGCGAGTGCTGCAAATGGCTCTGTATCAGATGCCTTTCGTGTAATTTCTTCACCTGTCTTTGGATCAGTACCGTGCACTGGAGGAATATCAAGTGGACATGGAAGATAGTCTACCACCGCATCGAGCACAAGCTGAACTCCTTTGTTTTTGAGTGCAGTACCAGTAAATACTGGAAAGAGTTTGTTTGCAATTGTTGCTTTTCGAATAACTGCCTTGAGTTCATCAATTGAAAATTCTTTACCCTCAAGATATCCTGCCATCATTGCATCATCAAATTCAACCGCTTTTTCTACAAGCTCCGCTCGATATTTCTGTGCATCAGCAAGATACTCTGCTGGAATCTCTGCTTCTCGAATAGTGTTACCCATATCTCCTTCAAAGTAGTACGCTTTCATCTTCAAAAGATCAATCACCGCTTCGAAATTTGATTCTTCACCAATAGGAAGTTGCATTCGTACTGCATTTTTATTGAGTCGTTCTACGATAGATTTATATGATCGTTCAAAAGATCCCCCTGTTCGATCGAGTTTGTTGATGAAACAGATTCGAGGTACATGGTACTTGTCTGCCTGTCGCCATACAGTCTCTGACTGAGGTTCTACACCTGCCACACCATCAAACACCACCACTCCACCATCGAGCACCTTAAGAGATCGTTCTACTTCCACGGTAAAGTCCACGTGTCCTGGAGTATCGATAATATTGAATCGCTGTTTCTTTGAGGTATCTGTACCCATGTATGTTGGATTCCAGAAACATGTAATAGCCGCTGCGGTAATGGTGATACCACGCTCTTTTTCCTGTTCCATCCAGTCAGTAGTTGCCTGACCATCATGCACCTCACCGATTTTGTGAGACATACCTGTGTAGTACAAGATACGCTCTGATGTAGTGGTCTTACCTGCGTCAATGTGAGCAATAATACCGAAGTTTCGTACTCTCTCAAGTGGATAATCGCGATTCATATAAATTGATTAAAT
>DBEI01000064.1:17745-19655 GCA_002294445.1 Patescibacteria group bacterium UBA910 | reverse complement strand
ATACACAAATCAATACAACTCAAAAAAGCTCTAGCGACTTGAATACAGAAAACTATATACTAAAAGTGCATTAGAGGCAATCGGTTTGACACACAACACATAAGTTGTTTTAATAGTTTCTATGCGTGTTCCTTCTACTGACCCCCAAGCTCTACAACCAAACACCATTGTTGTGGAGAGAAAAACCAGACAGCACTACAGGATACTTTTTCTGAACGAAGACGGTACCATGGCGGTACAACCGATGAAAGGAGTAACTGTCAACAAATGGAGAGTCAAATGTGAAGACTTCGACCTCCTGAAAACTTCCGAAAAAGTGTCGAGCTGGCCACTTCCTGCCCCAGCAACGATACCAAAGGGTTCGACTCTGCGCCCAGCAAAACTTCGATCGGGTTTAGGGGATTAAGCCCCTTCTCACACAACACCTTCCCTTTTACAGGGAAGGTGTTTCTTTCTATAAAAACTATACCTACAGAATCATTCCTTATTGAAACACCATGCGTTGTTTTATATTTTGTATAGTAAAAAAGCCCCGAAGGGCTTTTTTACTGAAAGTTTCGAAATTTGAATGAAATCAGAGGCGGACGAAGAAAATAATTGGAGTCGTACTAATGTACGGTGACAATTATTTTACTGAAGTCCAACAAAGGAGTTCGTCAAATTTGGAGACTTTCTACCAGGCGAAGTGGGCAAACGCCTTGTTAGCTTCAGCCATTTTATGAGTGTTCTCTCGTTTCTTTACTGCTTCACCCTCATTTTTAGCTGCAAGCATGATCTCTTCTGCGAGTTTTTCTGCCATAGGACTACCTTTTTTAGATCGAGCTGCTTCTACAATCCATTTCATTGAAAGATAGTTTCGTCGTTCTGGTCGAACTTCTCGAGGAATCTGGTAGTTTGCACCTCCCACTCGTCGTGAACGTACTTCCATCAAAGGCCCTGTGTTTTTAAGTGCTGTATCAAACACTTCCATAGGATCCTCAACTTTTGCTTTCTCTTTAATATTTTCGAGTGCACCATAGACAATACCTCGTGCAGTCTCCTTCTGACCTCGTTCCATTACGTAGTTAATAAACTTAGAGATTTTCTCTGAGTTATATACGTGGTCCGCAGACACCATATTTCGATTTGTTACTTTTCGTCGCATGAATGAGTTAATTATTTAGTCTTCTTAGCTTTTTTAGCACCGTATCGACTTCGAGATTTACCTCGCTTGTCTACACCAGTCGCATCGAGTACACCTCGAACAATCTGATATCGGAGTCCTACGTCCTTTACCTTTCCACCTCGGAGCATAACCACTGAGTGTTCCTGGAGAGTGTGACCCATACCTGGGATATATGCAGTAACTTCCATACCATTTGAAAGTCGAACTCGGGCAATCTTTCGAATCGCTGAGTTAGGTTTCTTTGGAGTCTTTGTAGTTACCTTTGTACATACACCTCGTTTAAATGGAGATGAGTAAAAGATAGGTCGGTTTTTAAGAACGTTAAAACCACGAGTAAGCGCAACAGATCGCACTTTTCGCTTGATACTTGAACGGTTTTTCTTTACTAATTGATTTATCGTTGACATTGACCAACACTTTAATACGTTTAGCATAAAAAAGCAAGTCTGTGGTTTTGGGACGCTCACATTTGGCCAATCTCATCGTCTAAAATGTAAAAAGGTTCTCATCATACCACAAAGTATGTCTCCGAGCCTTTTTACATTTTATACGCGATCTTGTCTCAAATCTGAACGTCCTCCGAGTCCGAAAAATGTAAGGGTATTCTTAATTCTAGTACAAAAAAGGACCATTCGCACATACGAGATGCGATTGGTCCTAGCAACAACAAAACAACAAAACAACTTATTTAAGTAAATAATAACAAATCTATAAAACCTGTCAAGTGCTACATCCCAACCCCCGT
>DBEI01000064.1:8160-17358 GCA_002294445.1 Patescibacteria group bacterium UBA910 | reverse complement strand
TACGCTTCCAAAGTATTTCTAATATGAGTCATATTATAGGGTAAAAAAGCAAAAAGTATCTTTGAACCATCGAGAGGTGGAATAGGCACCAGGTTAAAGCACGCAAGCACAAGATTGATCATAATAATAGTCACTGATATTTGTAGAAAACTAGGAGATACTACAAGAAGACCTACCGAAGCGAGACGAATAATAATACCAAAAAAGAGCGCTATACATATATTAGTAAATGGCCCTGCAAATGCCACAATAGCCTCACCCCAACGCTGATTTCTGAGATTATAAGGGTTAAATGGAACTGGTTTCGCCCAACCAATGATAAAACCACCGAGTTTTGCACTTAAGATCGGCAATATAACTGAACCAAACCATTCGAGATGTTTTAAAGGGTTTAAAGTAAGTCGTCCTTGGAAACGAGCTGTATTATCCCCCTGAAGATACGCTGCATACCCATGAGCCACCTCATGAGCAACAACGGAATACATCAATACGATTAATGAGAAGATAAAATCTATTTGCATATTTGTAAAACTATGCTACCATATTCCCACACATAAATATATGGCAAAAGCATGTCCAATCACTAAAAAAAGTTCTCAGCTCCAAGGTGGGTACTCAAACCGAACTCGTGCAACCAAGTTTAACCCAACTGGTATCGTACGAAAATACGCAAACCTTCAGAAAAAAAGGATTTATGTTCCTGAACTCAAAAAGACTATTACCATGGAGCTTTCTACTCGAGCTATAAAGACTATGCAAAAGAACGGCGTGTACGCCACTCTTAAGAAAGCTAACCTGGTTTAAAGACTAAAAAGAAAAAGCTGTCCGAAACCTCGGGCAGCTTTTTTACTAGAAACCAATTGGATTATGTGGATTATGGTCGTCCAAACGACCGTGAATGAGGGGCTCGCTTGAGTATCTCTTTCTCAGAAATCCTAAGGACTCGAAGCATTTCCATACGAGCTATTACATACCAGCGGTATCCATTTTGAAGCCAATCGATGTAGTCAGCGGCCATTGCAATCCCATGAAGTGAAATATTCGAGTCAGAGTACTCAAGAGCTTGAGTCTTATTTCTTCCATACAAGAAACACCTCACTGCTTCCATAGGCGTAAGCCATTTTGTAGTCCCTGGCTCACAAAGCCTTAGTACTAGGTGTTTATGGTCTTCTTTATACTGAGGACAAGGTACCTCCACAACACCAACTTCCCACCCTCTTTCCTTCATCATTTCTAGTTTTTCGACAAATCCTTGAAAATCCACTGATTTTTCTCCTTACCGAAAGGTACTAATATTATTAGATATTGTCAATTATTTTCTCACAAACCTCTTCCCGTCCGATTCAAACACAATGGTCCCCTCATCCATTGTTACCAATGTCTTCACTTTGTTTTTTGAGAGTGTATCAAGTGTTTCTTTCTTGGGGTGACCATACGAATTCCCTTTTCCTGCAGATATTACAGCCACATCAGGACTGACTGCTTTAACAAACGTATCAGAAGTAGATGTATCAGATCCATGATGAGCTACTTTGAGAATATCTGAATCGAGGTAATTGCTATATTTTTCAAGTAAATAATTCTCTATATTTTTTGTCGTATCACCAGTGAGCAACACACTTGTGTCTCCATAGACAAGTCGTGCAACAAGCGATCCGTCATTATGAGAAACGTCTTCAACATCTCGATCTGGGAAGATAATATCAATGTATGCACCTCCACCAAGTAATACTTTTTGCCCTGTACGTGCTTCAATTACTGAAATACCTTTATCAGTAATCACTCTATGTAACTCTCTGTATACAGGATTCTCATTGGCTGACACACCAGGCTCAAGTATCGCTCCTACACTATATCGAGCAAGCAATGGAATAAATCCTTCAAAATGATCCTTATCTGGATTGGTCACCACAATCATATCGATATTCCTATCAAAGAGAGATACTTGCTTTGCCACCTCTGAAACAAGGGTGCTCCCCGGACCACCATCAAAGATAATTTGATTACCTGTCGGAGACTCAATAAATATTGCATCACCTTGCCCCACATCCATAAACACAACACGAAGTGTGTGTCTTGGTGTACGAAATGCAAAAAAGAATACAATACCAACACTTACTAAAAGAACAACGAGAATATATAGTCTCCAATAGGTATGTATTTTTTCTCTAAACCATTCTTTATTCATAGCTATGATATAGTATATCAGTATTAGTAAATGTATCTCAAAACAACATGAAACTATTTGAAGAAATGAAATTTAATATCGGTGAATTGACAGGTATCGGATCAGACTCGGTCTCCGAACACCTGAAGCTTTACGCTGGATATGTCAAACATGCAAACCTTATTCTCTCAAAAATCGAAGAGATGAATAAAGACCCGGAAACAAATGCATATGCACTTGGAGAGCTTCAGCGACGTTTTGGTTTTGAGTTTGATGGTATGAGAAATCATGAATACTATTTCAAATCACTCGAAGGTGGTACCACACCACTCTCACCAGAAAGCTTACTTATGAAAGCAATCGCTGAGGAATGGGGTTCATTTGATGCATGGCTTACACGTTTTAAAGCAGTTGCACTCACTCGAGGTATTGGCTGGGCAATGCTCTACTATGATAAGACTACCGGCCGACTATTAAACGCATGGGTTGATGAACAACATTTAGGACACCTCACCGGCCTCTCACCCATTCTCGCTCTCGATGTATGGGAACATGCATTTGTACCAGATTACAAAGCTTCGGGTAAAAAGGCATACGTTGAAGATTTTTTTAAAAACCTCAACTGGTCTGTAATTGAAGAAAATTTCTCTCAAGCACAATAAACAAAAAACAGGTTTTGCAATATTAGTTGCTAACTAATATTTCACCACCGAATCATCATCCGAGTATAGCTCTGCTTTACTCGGATTTTGTTTTATATGTACCCTTGCGTTAAAACGATACAAAAAGAAACCAAACACACTATAAAAAATCACCAGAATAAACACTGGGATGTGTGGCACATGCAGAGTTGCAAACGGAAATTTTGAAACACTTTCTGCAATGAACAAATCCCACGAGAGAAGTAGATAGGTTGGAACTCCTGGAATCAATCCCAAAAATCGAGAGACCCACCCAAACACAGAAGTTAAAAATCCAAGAAACATAGTAAGTGGTACAAGTGGTAACACTATAAAGTTTGCAGGAAATGCGAACACTCCAAAATTTCCTGACATGTACAGTATGTACGGAAGCACTGCAAGTTGTGCACCAAGTGTGGTTGCTGACAATTCTTTGAGTCCATATTTTTCTGTCATCCACGAAAGATACCGAGAAACTATCGGAGTAACATACATCACTCCTACTGTAGCAAGTACTGATAAATGAAAAGATGGGTCGTATAAAATAATAAAAGGGTTCCATATTATCATTCCCCACACCGCAAGCACCAACGCCCGAGACGCATCATATGTTTTATTGAACTGTTTTCCTGCCAACGCAATACTTGCCATGATCCCTGCCCGCACCGCAGAAGCTCCTGCTCCAGACATAAGAACAAATAACAATACTCCCAGCAATGACACTCCAAACGCAAATTTAACAGCAATTATTTTCATCAGCGCCAAAACACTCTCTGCTACCACAGTAATGTTGTAGCCAGAAAGCACTACAATATGTGAAAGCCCAGCGGTACGAAAATTATTAGTGACACGTTCTGGCAAAGCGTTCACACCAAGAAGTATTCCAGACAATAACCCCGCATGTGGTTCAGGCAAGACATCACGTATAACATCTACACACCGACTTTTTATCAAAAAAAGCACTCTTAATACTCTGCTACCTTTTTCAGCCACCTTCTCTGCCGTAGCAAAAGAAAGTGTGTGAGTAATACGATCTTTGAATAAATACATTTGATAATCAAAATGTCTACCATCTTCTTCTATGATCGCTTCAGGAGTACGAAGTGTCCCTGAAGCGACCAACACATCCCCATAAAAAAATTCTGGAAATGCGTGAGTACGAATTAAAACATCTGTATCTATTGTATGCGTTGTACTTCCCACAAAAATATTTTCTACATGAACCTGTATCTTCTGCGCTTCACCATCAGAGACAGGTTCACGAACCACTGTTCCACGGAGTGCAACTTTTTTTGAATGTAATTCCTGTATTGGTGATACATCAGGATAGTGAATCAAAAGTACTCTCACCTGCCCCACCACCAACCCAACACACACAAGCACACAGAGTTGTGTAAAGTTTTTTAGGTATTCATCTTTTGTAAAAAAATAATACACACTAGATAACACGCCAATCAGTACACACACTAAAAGTGATGTAAGAGAAAGATGTAAAAACGAAAGTACAATACCGCACAAACTTGAAACAAAAAACAGTAACATATGTTACCGTTTTTCAAACTCACTAATAATGTGTGCCTCGTCTTCTGCACTGATTGATTTCTTAAACAATGCACCCGAGACCCCATGTACTCGTTCTTTACATTCATCCCAAGTTTTGTGTACCTTCACAACTTTATTCACACAACTGATATATGAGTATGCAGGGTGGGAGTTTTTTGATTTACTTTTCTTTTCTACTGCACCCACCGATGCCTGTGTTTGCTCCACATCAACATTATAGTGATCACGCACACCATGATACAACTTCACTGAATCATTGTCCGCATAAGAAGTTGCGATCACATCACATCGTTCGTTCGCGGGTACACCCGCATGACCTGAAACTTTTCGAAACAACACTTCTCGTGTATTGATTACCTCATCAAGCGTTTCCCATAGATCTCTATTGAGCACATCATCTTTTGTTTTTGTTTTCCAATTATTTTTTTTCCATCCTTCGATCCATGAAGTGATACCTGAAATAAGATAGCTCGAATCAGTGTGCACTATCACTTCATCTGCTTTTGTGTGTTTCAACGCTTCAACAACTGCAGTAAGCTCCATTCTGTTATTGGTTGTCTTTGACTCTCTTCCACCAAGCTCGGTTACTGTTTCTCCTTCCACCACAATAGCACCCCACCCCCCAGGTCCAGGGTTCCCTCTTGATGATCCATCAGTAAATATAATTGCTTTCATGAAAATCAGTATACCAAACAGAAAAAGGTAATACTATTTTTTGACATTCGCAGACTTTTAATCCAAACAACAACAATTTTCTCCAGCTGTGAGCATTTAGTCCTGTACTCAGGACCGAAGCGTAGCGAGTCTGCGGTAAGCGGAGAAAATTATGTTTTGTTTGGTAAAAGACGAGGACGTTAAAAAATAGTATTACCTTTTTCTGCTATATCACGTCCACGATTCTCAACCGAAGCTCAGGAAAATTGCGAAACATTGATTTTTCTATGTGTGCGATGAGATTTATTTTCTTACCTATTTCCAGTGTAACCTTGTATTTACTTGGGTCAGAGAAGAATCCAATTGCTTGAATACTCTTTCCGTTCTTTTTATGAAACGTGAGTTCAAGATGATTTTTTTCTTTTCCAAACTGTTTCATAGAGCCGATTACCGCACCAGAAATAATAAAAAGAGGTTTTGAATTATCAATACCAAATGGAGAAAGTTTTTCTATATGTGCATACAAACCCCAATCAATATCATCAATACTTATCTCCTGATCTAACACAACAGGATCTGGTTCACTTCGTTCATTTTGTAACTCTTTAAACGCAGTATTTAATCGATCCTCCAATTCATGCACTTTATCAAACGATACCGAAAAACCTCCTGCACCAGCATGTCCACCAAAATCTAAAAAAGCATCTTTTGCATGTTCCATCAATTTCACAATATGCGTATCACCACCAGCACGACACGAACCTTTAAACACCACATGTCCATCAAATGTATCATCACCCTTTCCCCATAAAAAAACTGGACGGTTATGTTCATCACCAAATGAGTTTGCAACAAGTCCAAGGAGTGATGGTTTCCATTTTGGATTACCAAGCACAATCACATCACCTAACACATCTTCTCGTTCAGAAATTATTTTTTTAATTTCTTTAACCATACTTGCCACCACACCCTTACGTTCATCATTGATTCCATTCAAGTGTTCCGCCATCAATCCTGCATGCACAGGATCAGTTTCTCCCAGCATTAAAAATGCATCACGTGGCACACCCATACGAGATGCGGCATTGATACGTGGAGTAATCATAAAACCAATATCTTCTTCGGTGAGATGTATTTGATTCATCTTTAATATCTGACACAGTTTTTGAAGTCCGGGTCGTGGAGACTTACGTAATACCACCAAACCATACGATGCGATCACTCTATTTTCTCCACGCAGCGGTACCATATCAGAAAGTGTTGCTAGACCAACCATATCAAGAAGCCATTTCTCCCACCCTTCATTCACTGAATATTCTTTTTTAAAATCATCACTCTGCAAAAGCGCACACACCACCTTCCATATCACTCCTGCACCACACAACATTTTTTCTGGATACTCGCACCCCGGTTGTTTTGGATTGATGATTGCATACGCAGGAGGTAACACTTCATGTGGAAGATGGTGATCAGTGACAATAACATCAATACCAAGAGAGTGTGCATACTCAACTTCTTCTACATCTGCAATCCCACAATCAATCGTCACCATGAGTGTCACCCCATTACTCTTAAACAAATCTGTTGCTTCATGACTCATTCCATATCCTTCATCATTACGATGAGGAATATATACTTCATAATTTTCATATCCAATTTTTTTAAAAAAATCAGAAATCACCACTGCGCCAGGAATACCATCTGCATCATAGTCAGAAAAAATTCCGATACGCTCCCCTCTCTCTAGTGCGTGAAGTATTCGTTGTACCACCTTATCCATATCTTTTAACAAATACGGATTATGAATATGCACATTGTAGTCTGGAGAAATAAACACTTCAGCATCTGCATGTTCTGTAATTCCTCGTGCGTGTAAAAGTTCTTGAAGTAGCGGATGATACGCTTTGAGATTTTCTCTGATCACATCAGTTGGCTTCTCCCGGAGTCGATAGGTTTTCATTTCACAATTTTAACACAGCATGTTTTTGAAAAATGCTATACTGTACCCATGAATGATTGTATATTTTGCAAAATCGTAAATGGAGAAATTCCTTCGTATAAAGTATATGAAGATGAAGATTTTTTAGCATTTCTTGATATTCATCCTCAATCCCCTGGACATGTGCAGGTTATCCCTAAAAAACATTATCGATGGGTGTGGGACTTGCCCAACGTAGGAGCATATTTTGAAGTTGTACAGAAAATAGCTCGTGCACAACAAAAAGCATTTGATACTGAATGGATACTTTCAAAGATTATTGGTGATGAAGTTCCTCATGCTCACATCTGGGTATTTCCAAATAAAGATGTAACGGGTGATCCAAAAGATTTTGAGGGAAACCTAAAAAAGATTAAAGAAAACATGTAGCAGAAAAGCCTCCCCGAAGGGAGGCTTTTCTGCTACATGTTCTTAATAGTTGCCACGAGATTCACCAACTAACTTATCAAGACTTCAATCCCTGGCAATGTCTCATGTACCAAAAAGTCGAGCATTGCTCCACCAGCAGTAGAAACAAAAGAAAAATTATTCATCAATCCGAGCTTATCGATAGAAGCGAGTGTATCCCCTCCTCCCACAATAGTGGTTGCTTCCGAATGTGCAATAATCTGTGCAAGCTTTTCTGTCTCTTCGGTAAATCCCACTTCATAGTTTCCAAGTGGACCATTCCATACTACCAGTGATGCATTTTTTACCAACTCACCAATACGTTCAACAGTACGAGGACCTGCATCTGCAATATATTCACCTGATAGCACTTCATCTGCCCCCTTCACCTCCACACTTCCATCGGCCTTTTTTACTGTTACATCTACCGGCACTACAAATTTAGAATTCTCAAGCATTGCATCAATACCAAAATCCCCACCTGCAACAAGTGAAGTGCCTAATTCGAAGCCTTTTATTTTAAACACATTATTTGCAAGCGCCCCTGCAATCACCACACTATCTGCTTTATCTAAATACTTTTGTATCAACGGGAGTTTTGTATCAAACTTTGCGCCACCTAAAATAAATACAAACGGATGTGTGGGTGTAAATGCTTTTGAAAGATTATCCACTTCACTTATAAACAGTGGCCCAGCGTACGAAGGAAGGAATTTTGGTATACCTACCACCGATGCGTGCTTTCTATGTGACACAGAAAAAGCATCATTGATATAGAGTTCAGCATATTGAGAAAGTTTTCGAGCAAAACTCTCATCATTTGCTTTTTCCCCCTCGTCACTTCGAAGGTTTTCGAGCATAACCACATCACCATCTTCCATATCAGCTATCATACTAACCGTTTCTGCAGAAAACAGTTCTTTAGCAAAATGCACTTTCACAAACCCATTAAGGTAATCACACATTGGCCAGAGAGATGTATTTCCTTTAGTTTCTGTGTGTGCAATGATGATTATTTTTGCCTTTTTAAGTCTCAGTGCATCGATAGTTGGAATAACCTGGTCAATTCGATACGGATCGGAAACCTTTCCATCTACAACTGGAGTATTCAAATCAAGCCGTAACAATAATCGTTTTCCAGAAATATCTCCCGCATCTTCTATAGTTGGTATATGTTTCATTTACTTAATGAGATCAACATTCATAATAATTCCGACAAAATTTTCTACCTTCAGTGACTCCCGTCCCACCAACAACCCATCGACATGCCCATGATCAACAATTTCCCTTGCATTATCCGCGTTAACTGCACCACCGTATAAAATCTTTGGCATAGGCACCATTGCTCCATACATCTCTTTTATACATTTCTGAATATAAAGCGACATCTCATGTACTTGATGTGAACTCATAGCCTCCTTAGCACCAATAGCCCACACTGGCTCATATGCAACTACCACATCACCAATCTGCATCTTTGAAACACCTGAAAGGCCTGATGCAAGCTGTTGTTTAATAAAAGATAAATACTCACCATGATCATCTCGACTAGATTCACCAATGCATAATATAGGTATGAGTTTATGTTCAAGTGCTCGACTTACTTTTTTAGATACTGACGCATCGCTCTCCCCTCGCACCCGTCGTTCAGAGTGACCAATAATCACATAAGACACTTTAAATTGAGGTAGGTGTTGGGCAGAAACTTCTCCAGTATACGAACCTTGTGCTTCCTCAAAAATATTTTG